>NZ_CAWPRC010000044.1:0-92217 GCF_963890165.1 Aliivibrio sp. SR45-2
CACTTCTTTCTGACTCAAACCCCGACGCCAGATCTGAATATCAGTCAACTGTCCAGATAATTGATGCAAAGCAAAACCTTCTGAATTTAAAGCTCCAAACCACAATGCAAACTCTGATTGTTTATAGCTATTTTTACCGCTATACGAATACACCAATTCACTATTTATATATACCCGAACACCTTTGTTATCACTACTCAAAGCTAAATGAGACCATTCATCTATATTTATTAAATTAGGCTTAGTTGCTGAACTCGAACTATGACTTCCATAACGAGCATATTCTCTACCATATTTATTGATACCTAAATAGCTACGTCTATATAATGAACTGTCACTACTTCCTGAAAGCTGACTTTTAAGCAAATCGCTCTTAACCCAGTACATCATAGTAAAATCATCACTTTCAGGCACAATACCGCTAATAGCATATCCATCATTATCACTAACATCTAATAATGCAGAACCTGATTCTTCTTTTATTCCTTGAAGATTAGCCTGCTTTTCTACATCAATAACGTAGCTTTCCCAGTAACTTTCATTAAAATTATCTACTATTGTTCCAGAATCTTGATGAAGCGGATCACTCCCTATTTGATATTCGATACCATCAGGAATGCCATCACTATCTGTATCACTATTACAAGGATTAGTACCTAGTTGTATTTCATTATTATCTGATAGGTTATCTCCGTCTGTATCCGACTTATTTGAACTTGTACACATCGAAGCTTCAATATGGTCAGGAATTTCATCCATATCTTCATCCAAAGGAAATATTTTGAATATTTGACTCGATTTACTACTTCCTTGTATATTTCTAGCAACAACACGCCAATAAAGAGGCTTTACTTCATCCTCAAATGAAGCCGTTAAATAAGATAATTCATTATTTGATTTATACAGAGTTGGATTTTCATCCTCACTTATATAAAGGTCATAAATAAAACTATTATTTAATTCTTCATTTTCCCACTTAAATGTAATACTTAAATAATTTTTATAAGAACCATTAATTGGATACAATTCTACAAAAGATATATCATCAACATTTCCTGATATATCTTTTCCTATTGTTAATAAATTATTATTTGCATCATATACATAATAGTCATCTTTAGAGTATGAAAGTCTTCCAAGATCATCATAATCAAAGCTTATTGAAAAGACCCTAAAAGAAATAAAGACAAAAAAAACAACCAATATACGATACATTAAAAACCTTTAAAAATAAGAATACTTTTAGTATTTTACCAAAAGAATAATATTCAAAACGGTCATCGTAGCGAAGAAATTAAAGCTAATATTAATGAGTTCATTTCAACTGCAGTAAATGACTATTTATAATCTTAATTTTTAATTAATAACAAAGTGAGGTGACCTTGAGGATTGGCTTTTCTTCAGGAGTTAAGTAAGAACTATGGGGGTGTATTATTGACCTATAACTTAGTGAGTATAGAAATGGTACATATCACAAAGGATGCTAAAGTCAGTCCAACTCGAGTTAGTTTCATTGCTGCGATTAACTTATTTGATACCTAATTACGTTGGTTTGCTCTTAGTCAAGATGAAGCTTTACCGACGAAGCTCAAGCAAATGCGTGAGAGTATTAGCCATTTTATTTTGCCAGATAAAAGAAAGGACCTAACGCTTCCACGCTCAGTCCTCTATGTACCAACCAAATACCCACTCAGGTAATAAGTGTTAATGCTTATCCGAACGGTATTAGACTATGATAAGTCGGCTTTTTTTTGTAATGATTTAATCGATGGTTTTGTCATTGCTTAATATAAATGACTGAGTAACTTAATGACTCGCTTCTTCATGATGCTTAGTTAGTTGTTGGTACAACACATCTTTTAGCTCCATACGTTGAAGCTTTAGTGCATGCATATTGTCATCATCAATCGGACTACCCGATATTTCCAACTGACGGATTTTATAATCCAACTCATGATACTGCTGAAGATCCGCTTTGAATGTCGCATCGGCATGGTTGAGCTGAACAATGTCTAATTTAAGCTCTGGAAAATCTAAAATAAAAGCATGGTTTTCATTTAGCATCGGCATTCCCTTTTCAATCAGATAAGTCATCAGTATAAAGAAATTCACTAAAAGAAATGTGGCATAAAGCGCAAAGTGGCGAAGAGAATTGATAAAGTCGGTAATTCGAATTCATGGCATTATTAATCATATCAAAGTCTGTAGTTTAACGATCGTTTAAACATCATCATGAATAACATGTCGAATAACGTTGCTTAACCGGAGTCAATCCATCCCTTTATTAACAGTTTAATCTTACTAATAGCAACTTGAAATTGACTAACCTGCCTTACTACTATATAGTTTTTTAACTTTTTTTGGTGCGAGCAACAATGTTGAATCAAAGAGTAAAATAGAGTTACTTACTTGGTATGATAGTACTCACTTCTCGCTACGCCCACGGGATATAAACGTGTTTAAATTCCTTAAAGCATGACTGTGTTTCATTATATTTATTGGAGTTTAAAAATGGCGGTTGATACTTTGATGACCTTCGCTGGCATCGTTTTTTTATTGGCTATTATTCCGGGTCCTAATGCCCTTCTCATTCTCTATACTTCACTAAAACTCGCTTTCGTCAATATACTAGGTGTCGGTTTTGGCTTTCTTATTCATGCTTTTGTCTCAGCTCAGGGATTAAGTCTTTTACTCTCGCAATCAGCCATGGCTTTTAATCTCTTAAAATGGCTAGGGGTTGGGTACTTACTTTGGTTAGGAATAAGTAACATCAAAAAAGGATTAGCACTGTCTCAACTTACATTAGATCTTAATCAAGCAACGGGCATTCCGTCTTTAAAAAGTAGCTTTATTAAAGGACTACTAACCAATTTACTCAACCCAAAGATTGTGTTGTTTTATTTGTCTATTTTCCCTCAATTTGTGTCACCACAGCATATTTTAGAACAAAGCATGATATTAGGTTTAACTCAGGCGTTGGTTGTTGCTAGCTGGTTTCTTGTCGTTATCTTATTCGCCACAAAACTTAAGGTATTACTGACTGCACCTAAAACTGCCAAATGGTTAAACTATATTAGCGGTGGGCTTTTTATGAGTTTCAGTGCGACGCTAGCCAGTACTCGATTATAATACCGATAAAAAAGCAGCCCACTCATCAATACTTTCTATAATCGGTATTGAGAAACGAAGCTGCTTAATCAATTTCAATATGTAGGAATAACGGATTAATTACCCGCTAATTGGTCTTCATGTTTTGCCACTTTATGACCATCTTCGGTACAGCCTTCTTTCCAATAACTACTAATGTAAATATCGTCTTTATCTACTTCTTTTTCATTACGGAAATACGCACGAAGTTGTCTCATACTGTTGAATTCACATGCACTCCATACAGCCACTCGACCTTGTTTCCAATCTTGAGCACGAACCGCTTCAATCAATCCGCCGTTCTCTGAATTCACTTCTGATTGAATAATCCAAACAATATTCATTCCTTCCGGTTTAGCTAAGGCTTGCTTGTCGGATTCATGGTTAATTTCAATCACTGCGTATCCCACCGCACTTGATGGCAGGGTTTCTAATTTTGCAGACAACGCAGGTAATGCCGTCATGTCAGCCACTAAGAAAAACCAATCGGCCTCTTTCGATAAACCTTTGATAGAACCCGGACCAACAATGGATATTTGACTACCCGCTTTAGCTTGTTGCGACCAATTCGATGCAAAACCGCCACTATCAGTACTCACACAATCAACTGAATGATGATGACGTACAAAGTCAACATCCAATTCATTCTGCTCTTGGCGCAAATGACGAATGGTATAGGTACGCATTTTTGGACGAGTGCCTTCTTCAATACCAGAAAGATCCGTTCCACCATTCTCATTAAACAACAGCTTAATGTAACCGCCTTCACTCTCGGTTTCAAAATCAGATAAATCATCGGCTTTAAACGTAATACGCTGCATATTTGATGTCAGCAGTACGCTACTAATAACCGTTAATAGTCGTGGTGATGGCTTACTCATAAACACGTTCCTTATCTTATTTTGTACATCGTCTATTACTGACCATAGTACATACAAATACGTTGTCCATTAACTTCATGGATATCAAATTCAGTTTCATAAATCTCTGAAAGAACTTCTTTTCTGATCACTTCAGCTACCGTACCATTAGCAACCACTTTGCCTTTTTTAAGCGCGACAATATTGTCTGAATAGCATGAGGCAAAGTTGATGTCATGAATCACAATCACGACGGATTTTCCTAACTCATGCGCTAAGGTTTTAATATTTTTCATGATCTGCAATGAGTGTTTAATATCAAGATTATTCAATGGCTCATCTAAGAACACGTAATCCGTATCTTGAGCAACAACCATTGCAATAAAAGCTAATTGACGTTGGCCCCCACTCAATTCATCTAAATATTTATCTTGGATGTCGGCTAAATCAAGGTAATTAATCGCGTTATCAATCACCTCATTATCATGCTTCGTTAGCTTGCCTTGGCTGTAAGGAAACCGTCCAAATGCCACCAATTCACGTACAGTAAAGCGCATATTTAGATTGTTTGATTGACGAAGTACCGACAGTTTTTTTGCTAGCGCTTTTGTGTCCCAATCGACCACTTCTTTGTTTTCAATTAATACGCTACCACTGTCTTTCTCTAACAAACGGCTCGCCATTGATAACACGGTACTTTTACCTGCGCCGTTAGGTCCAATGATTGACGTCACTTCACCTTTAATGAACGAGGCAGAGGCTTGATCAACCACTTTTTGCTGACCAAATGATTTAGATAGTTGAGATAATGAAATCATACGTTTCTCTATTGAATTTTTTGCCTAACAAGCAGTGATAAGAAATACAAACCACCGATAAAATTGATCACTACGCTTAATGTCGTTTCAAACTTAAAGACATTCTCAATTACCCATTGGCCCGATAACAACATCGACATCGCCATTAAACTGCTGCCCAATAACAAAGTTCGGTGGCAGTAGGTATGAAAGAATTCTTTAGCTAAGTTTGCCACTAATAAACCAAAGAACATCACAGGGCCAACTAACGCAGTAGATACCGAAATTAGAATCGCCACTAAAATCAGCACCTGTTTGGTTACCTTACCAACATCAACCCCTAGACTCGTGGCGTTGTCATTATCCAACCAAAAGATATCTAACACGTTAGACATTCTAAAAAGCAATGCACTAATAAGTAGTAGAGGAATAACACAAAAATAAACGAGATCTTTATTGATGTTATTAAAACTCGCAAACATGCTGCCTTGAATGGTAGAGAACTCATTTGGATCAACTAACATCATAAAAAAGGAAGAAATGTTTGAGAACAACTGACCAAAAATAACGCCTAATAACAACAAGGTAATAACGTTGCTGTTGTTCTTTTTAAAATAAAAACCAAACAGCAATAACGAGAACCCGATCATAATAAAAACAGATAAGGCGAAGTTCAAAAATGGATTCAATAAGAACACACTAAATGAACCAAAAATCACAACAACCAAGACCTGTGTTAACAGATACAAGGCATCAAACCCCATGATACTTGGCGTTAAAATACGGTTATGAGTAATGGTTTGAAACACCAATGACGATTGAGCTATCGCAATACTCGCCAATACCATCGCCAATACTTTAGGCACTCGACGAGATAAGAAGTACTCGTAATTTGATGCATCTAACCCAATACCAATAAATAAAAATGCAAACAGAACCGTAATGAATGCTAACCCTGTTAATTTAATTGAATCAGACATTTTGTTTTCCTTTAACGATGAAAGCAATAAACACGACACCGCCAAGAATGCTAATGATCATAGAGATAGGAATTTCATAAGGGAAGATAACGATGCGCCCAACCACATCACACACAAGAATAAGAATCGCCCCTACAATCGCCGTTAATGGAATATTTTTACGTAAGTTATCACCATAAAATTGAGTGACTAAATTTGGCACAATCAGGCCAAGAAACGACAATTGACCCACAATCATGACGACCGTTGCTGACATCACCGATACCAACATAATACCGATAAACAAAATTTGTTTGTAATTCAGGCCAATATTAGTCGCAAAGTCTTTGCCCATGCCCACAGCAGACAAACGCGTGGCATACCAGTAGCTGATAATTGAAATAGGAACGGCGATATAAAGCAGCTCATAATTGCCTTGAAGAATGTTCGCGAAATTAGCCACTGACCATGCTGACAGGTTTTGAACTGCATCGTATTTGTAAGCGACGAACGTCGCGACTGACGACACGACATTACCAAAAATGATGCCGATTAATGGTACAAAGATGGCATTTTTAAATTGAACACGATGGATAAATTGGATGAAGATTAACGTTCCGATAATAGACATACCAAAGATCAGCAATAAATTATCGCCATGACCAAAAATCACTAAACTGAGTACGTAACCCAGCATCGCACATTCGATCGTACCAGATGTCGATGGTGCAGCGAATCGGTTTTGGCTGATCTGTTGCATGATTAAGCCCGCAATAGATAATCCAGCACCAGATAATAAAATTGCGAATAATCGAGGTAATCGACTGATCAGTAACAATTCTAAGGCGTCAGTATCACCACTAAAAATAGCCGACAGTGATAGGTCAGCCACACCAATGAATACAGACGTAATACTCAGTAAAACAAGAACAAGCAATAACTTTTTCAAAGCTAACCTCAGCCTGTCTAACAAGCACGAGTCCGACAATAGGACTGTGCTTATTGGCATGAATTTAAGAAAAGGAACTAATTAAGATGAATGGATTCTTTGATATCAGCAACCATTTGGTCGGTTGCCGTCACACCTGAAATCGCGATATACCATGCATTAATATCAAGGTACGTTAAGCTGTTATTTTTATAGGCGTCCGTTGCTTTTACCAATGGATTGGCAAACTCTTCACGAGTGCGGCTTTTTTCTTTATTGATTAGCTTGTCTTTATCAACAATCAGTAAATTTGTTGGATTCACATCACGGATGAATTCATAAGACACTAAGTCACCATGGTTAGATTCTTTAATGCCTTTCGCCGCTTCTTTAAAACCAAAATCTTTATAAATAGCAGAGAAACGCGATTGAGCACCAAAAGTGGTGATGTTGCCACCTGCGCTCATTACCGTGAGTGCCGCCACATGATTACTTTGGTTATGTGTCTTTATCTTCGTGATTTCAGCATCGACACTGGCAATTTTCGCTTCAACTGTCGGTTGTATTTCAAATACATCCCCTAGCATGCGCCATTGTTGTTGTGTGCTTTCCCAATACCCTTTTGAATCGGCAGAAAATACAATGGTTGGGGCGATTTCAGACAATTCTTTGTACGCTTTAATGGCACGAGAGCCTATGATAATCACATCAGGTTTTTGCATGTAAATTGTTTCAAAATCAGGCTCACTAAGGCTGCCCGATGAAGCAAATTCGTTGGTTGTGTATTTAAGAAGATAAGACGGCATGGTTGTCGCTTGAGTTACCGCTACCGGTTTAATGCCAAAATAATCAAGTGCATCAAGAGTGCCTGTTCCAATAACAACAACACGTTGAGGTTTCGTCTCAAGCGTAGTTTTACCTAATTGATGAGAAACTGTAATCATTTCTGCATAAGAAGACGCAGAAACCAGTAAACCCAATAACATTGTAGCGATACTTCTTTTCATATTATTTACACTCAAGTGATAACCATTCGTATTCCTATTGACTATAATGAAAATAACTCTCATTCGCTACAAGAAAAAAGTAAAGATTGTAAACGCGCACAATAAGTAAGGTTTATAAATGTTCAATCCAGTGAAATAAGTAAACCTAACAGCACTGCGGCAACCCCCGCCCCTCTAGTGGGATACCACTTTTCATGCAAAAAAATAATCCCCATCACTAAACCAAAAACAATACTCACTTGCCTTAATGCAACCACATAACTTACGTTATCGACCATCGTCATCGCAAATAAAACCAGACCATAGGTACTTGCCATCATCACACCCGCGATGGTTCCCTGTTTTTTAAATCTCCATGCATGCGAAAACTCATGCCGTCGGCCAGAGACAAAAAACCATACTGACAACCACAAAACAATCGCCCAAAACTGAATTCCCAGATAAAAAACAGCGATGTATACCGCGGAGTGAATTTCCCCGACATTATCATTCAACTCATGTAATGCGGTTTTATCAATAATGGAATACCCCGTTGTGCCAATAGCCGCAACAAATGCCCACAGCAAACTGCGATTAAAATATGCCTTCATCCTGAGTTGTGTTAAATCCGTAATAGGTGTTAATAAGCACCCCACCGTAATAAGCCCGAATCCCATCCATTGTTCAAATGACACGCTTTGCCCTAGTACCGCCGTTCCAACACCAACCATCAGAACGGGTAACGCTCTCGCCATCGGATACACCACCCCAATATCAGATGTTTGGTAAGCGAGGCTTAGTCCATACAAATAAATGACTTGAAAAAAGCCACTCACACTTAGCAATAACCAAAAATAAGAACTCAATGACACAAGCTCAATCTGACTAAAAAACCAATAAAGATAAGGTGTGAGTAAAATGGCAGGGGCAACAGAACAGGTAAAGAAAAAAGCAAAACCGGATCTTTGATTGGATTTTCCTATCAAGTTCCAACCAGCGTGTAAGAACGCCGAAAAAATAACAAGAATACTGGCAATAACCGTCATAATTCACTCTAACTGGTATAAAAAAGGCCTCCTCGATAGGAAGCCTTATCTAAAATAAATAAAATTAAGTCATTAACTCTGCCATTGACTCAATACGTAATGCGTCGTGTCGCCAGTACTCAATATCACAATCAATCAACTCATCATATTGATTGTAATTAACGCGTTCAATCGCCATCGCTGGCGATCCAGAGGTCGCCCTTAATGGCTGAACTGATTGCCCCAACAAAGAAGAGGTACTGACTCGATATCTGGTTTTTTGATAAGTCATTCCATAGTGCTCTCTATAGATGTCCGTCAATGATTGAGACAAATCAAAGCTCAACAAATTAGGAAAAAACTCCGGTCGAATATAATGCGTCACATACACCACAGGGCGATCTTCTAAATAACGCACACGGTTCACTTGATACACTTCAGAAAACGGCGCTAACTTGAGTAAATCAACCGCTTTCTTTGGTGCTAACATCCGCTTCACTGACAGAATTTCAGTTTTTGGTATCCTTCCTTGAGACAGCGCCATATTGGTAAAATTTACTGTTTTCGTCGGGTCATAACACAACGGTTCTGGTGAAATGAACCAACCTCGTCGATCTTCCCTAAACACTTTGCCTTCCGCTTCAAGTAACGACAGAGCTTCTCGTAATGTCACTCTAGTGGTATTAAATGTTTCCGCTAACTTGCGCTCTGATGGCAATTTTTGACGAGCAGAAAACAGTCCAGAATCAATTTGACTCACGATCGCGTCTTTAATTTTCACGTATTGCATTATCATTCCTTGATCTTAACGTTTACGCCACGCTTGGGTTTTCGACTCAATAAACCAACCCATAATTAAGTGAACCACTTTCGCTGTTGCTGCGGCTAACATAATCATGACTGACATCGCTGCCGCTGATCCTGTTTGGCCAGCATCGTCCATATTTAATACCGACACAGACGCAGGAATAGTATCGGTCGAGTAAATAAAAACCACTGCCGATGTCGTCGTTAACGCATTAATAAACAAGTAGGTCGCAATGTCTAGTATCGCGGGAGAGCACACTGGTAACGTCACTTTATAAAAGAGTTTATATTGCGGTAATTTGATAGAAGCCGCGGTTGCCTCAACTTCACTCGGCAGTTGTTTTAATGCCGTTAATGCTGTCATATGCCCTACCGTATAATAATGAACAATTGTATTGATAACCATAAATGCCATCGTACCGTAGAGGAAATTAAGGGGGTTATTTACATCATTAAAGTAAAATATATAACCCAAGCCTAACACCATACCAGGCACCGCCATAGGAACTACACTCACCATTTGCATGCACTGTCTTAATGGAGAAAAAGCACGTCCCTTTTCAATGCTGTACGCACCAATAAAGATAAACAAGGTACCAATCAAGGCTGTCCAAGCCCCTAACGTTAACGAATTCCAATAAGGCGTCCAACCATAGGCGCTCATTTCAGCGAAATTATAATTACTTAATGTCAGTGCTTTATTCCACGGCCAAAATGTCACTAATGACCCATAAACCGCCATCCCTAATACCGCTAAGACTGCCAACGAAATAAGTAAGCAATACACAAAACACACGTTATCACGCAGGGCTTTCGGCTCTGGCTTGTAAGGAACAGAACGCGTATCAAACAAACTTTTCTGTTTCTTTTGAACCCAACGGTCAACACTAAAAGCAAACAACGCTGGCAAAAGAAGCAACATACTGGTGACCGCTCCCATCGCAAAATTCTGTTGACCAACAACCTGTTTAAAAATATCCGTCGCCAATACGTTGTAACTACCGCCAATGACTTTAGGGACCCCAAAATCACATAACACTAAAGTAAAGACGACAATTAATGTACTAATCAATCCGTATTTTGCCGCCGGTAACGTAACCACAAAGAAAGTTTTAATTGAGGATGTCTTTAATGCTTTTGCCGCCTCGTATAAACGGGCATCAGAGGTTCGTAATGACGTGGTTAATATCATAAGTGCATGAGGGAAAGTCCAAAAGACTAGCCCCATAGAGATGCCTATTAATCCATAAATTGAGTTACCACCTAGGAGTTCTTTTGCGATTCCTTGATTACCAAATAAAAAGATCAGGCTAATAGCCGGTAATAATGAAGGCGCTAAAATCGGAGCACTGCCAATAACTTGGAACACACTTTTAAATGGCATGCATGATCGCGTTAAAGCAAATGCATACCCAAACGCCAAGAACCCAACAATAACCGTCACAATGAGACCTAAAGTGAAGGTATTCCCCACAGAATGCCACATACTCGCTGATGAAAAATACGTGGCGAAATTATCAAACCCAACGAATTCTCTGTTATTATTCAACACACTTTTCTTAAGCATTGCCCATAATGGCAGTAGAATAAATAGGCTCATCACAATAAAGAACACACTAAGTACAGCAAATAAAATCACGCTGTCTTTACTCATTCGTTGTAAGTAATGTGAATACGTAAACAGTGAGGGTTTGTTTGCTTTAGGTTGCACAATCATAGTCATAATAAATCTTTATGCTGCTTTTGATGAAATGGCTAACTCAGCAGGAATCGCATAAGCTTGGAGGCTATCTTCAGAGAACGACACATATCTGATTTCCCCTAGTTCAAAGTTACTGTCATAAGCGTCTTTTGCTGCAACATCAATGTAAATAGATTCACAGTCCACATGACGATGTAATTGACATTCAACTCGAACATACGAACCTTGAAATTCTAAGCTTTCAATTCTCACAGGAATGGTATTCGTACTTTCAGAAAAGAACGTTAAATTCTCTGGTCTCACCGCTAATTCAAATCGTTCACCGTTTCTAGGTTTTAAATTTGAAAGTGATGGCAAAGGCAATACCGTATCTCCAATTCGCATCATCGATTCATTCAATACCATCGCCGGAATAAAGTTAGTGCACCCTACAAAATCAGCCACAAAGCGTGTCGCAGGTTGCTGATAAATTTCTTCTGGCGTACCGACTTGTTCTATCACCCCATGATTCATAACAACAATACGATCAGCCATTGAAAGCGCTTCTTCTTGATCGTGCGTTACCATCACCGTCGTAATACCTAACTTCTTCTGTAGCTGACAAATTTCATCACGTAAGTGAGTCCTTACTTTTGCATCAAGAGCTGAGAGTGGCTCATCAAGCAGCAATAATCCGGGTGACAACGCCAGCGCTCTAGCAAGAGCTACACGCTGCTGCTGTCCACCCGATAATTGATTAGGAAATTTCGAACCGGACGTTGGAAGGCCAATCATATCAAGCCAATATTGCACTTTCTCGGCACTGTCCGATTTTGAATAGCCTTGATTTTTTAGGCCTATGGCTATGTTTTCTTCAATCGTTAGGTTAGGAAATAAAGCGTAAGATTGAAATACAATTCCAAAATCTCGCTTTTCTGGTGGTAGAAAGGTGGTTTCTTTTCCGTGTTGAAAAATAGAGCCCGACGTTGGTAAGTCCAACCCAGCAATGGATCGCAACAAGGTAGTTTTACCGCAGCCTGAAGGACCTAAGAAACAAACAAACTCTCCTTTTTCAATAGATAAAGAAATCTGTTCTAGGGCCGTAAATTGGCCGAATTTTTTCATTACGTTATTGATTGTTAAGTACGCTTTATTTTCCATCATTTCAAACTCTCCATTTGGTATACTCCAAATGATAGAATTTGATTATTTCAATACAATGACAATTTTATATAAGAAAGATTGCAGTTTTGTGTCCTTCAGAAGACAGGCCATTAGAAACACAAAAAGGAAGACCGAAGCCTCCCTTTTCTATCATGAATTGCCGTCGTATTATTTTGATTCAGACTTTGAGTCAAATTTATCAGACCATGTTTTTAAGACGCTTTGTCTTTCGTCTCCCATGCGAGAGAAATCCATTTTGGCCATTGATTCCTGAACGTTAGGGTAATTCTTCACGTCACTTGTCACGTCTTTATGAGCCACCACAGGATAAGATTGAATATACAATTCGTTTGCTGTTTTTGAAATTGACCAATCGACGACACGTTTCGCCGCCTCTGACGGTTTGACTAAACCAACCGCATCCGCTTCCCACCCAATACCTTCAGGTATGATCACATCTAATGGCGCACCTTGTGTTTTTAATTTCGCGCCTCTTGTTGCCATAGAAATACCAATGGCCACTTCTCCCATTCCCGCCTGAACACAAGGCTTAGACCCTGAGTGCGTATAATGAGCAATATTATTATCCAATCTTTTCATGTAGTTCCATGCTTTATCATCTCCCATATTTTGAAGCCAAGCAGAAACTTGCATGTAACCCGTTCCCGATGATGCAGGGTTAGGCATCGCGATATGCCCCTTATAAATAGGCTTTGTTAATTCTTCCCATGATGTCGGTTTCGGTAAGTTATATTGTTTTGCTACGATTTCATTAAAACAAATGGCATTGAAAAAAGCGTAATTTCCATACCACGCTTTATTGGCTTGAGGATCAACTAATGCGTCCTTTAATTTATCTTCATTTGCTGGCATGTAAGGCTTTACAACACCTTCATTTTTTAATAATGCCAATGATGACCCAGCCAACCCCCAAACCACTTCGGCTTGTGGGTTATTTTTTTCTGCCAATAATTTCGCCGTCATTATCCCCGTTGAATCACGAACCCATTTAATTTCAATGTCTGGATTATCGGTTTCAAATGCCGATTTATATTTGGCAAGTAAATCCGTTTCAAAAGCGGTATAAACCGTAACTTCTTGTGCTGCAAATGCATTAGTTGCAAGTAATGATATAAGTGCAGTCAGTGATCCTTTCATAAAACGGTTTTTCATTATCGTCTCCATCCTTAAATTGGTATGTACCACTAAATTACCTACCACCATAAAAACGAATTATGACGAAAATATGAACGAATGATGGCAATTTAATGATAAATACCGGAATAAAGCCGATAACACGCCGAGATATGAACCTTTTGTGAATCTTGTCATTTGCCTATTATCAGGCTGAAATTATGTTGATAGAGTAAAAATACAAACTGATATATACCAAAATGGAATTTAACATGAAAAATGAATATCTACTTTTAACTCCGGGTCCACTGTCTACCACACCGACAGTTCGCAACGCCATGCTAAAAGACTGGTGTACTTGGGACGACGAATACAATATTGATGTCGTTGAGGTTATTCGTGACAAACTGGTTGCTCTAGCTACCGAGAAATCAGGGTATACCAGTGTATTAATGCAAGGCAGTGGTACTGCTTCTGTTGAAGCAACGATTGGCAGCGTGATTGATAAGAATGGCAAACTACTGGTGGTTGATAATGGAGCTTATGGGGCACGTATTGCACAAATAGCTCAGTATTTATCTATTCCGTGCCATGTTATTTCACCGGGTGAAACCGCACAGCCAACACTCAGTGAGGTTGAAAATGCACTCATCACCGATCCAAGCATTACCCATGTTGCTATTGTTCATTGTGAAACCACGACGGGCATGCTTAACCCTATAGAACCCATTGCCCTCTTAGCGAAACAACACAATAAAATTGTTATTCTAGATGCGATGTCTAGCTTTGGTGGTATCCCAATGGATATTGCCGATCTTGGTATTGATTACATGATCAGTTCGGCTAATAAATGCATTCAAGGTGTTCCCGGTTTTGGTTTTGTTATCGCTAAACAATCAGAACTTGAGCAATGTAAAGGCCGTGCCCGCTCTCTCACTTTGGATCTTTATGATCAGTGGGATTGCATGGAGAAAAACCAAGGAAAATGGCGTTTTACTTCCCCTACTCATACCGTAAGAGCTTTCTACCAAGCCTTACTTGAATTAGAAATCGAAGGTGGCATTACCGCCAGACACACACGTTATCAAACCAACCAAACTACCTTGGTGTCAGGCATGCGAGGCTTAGGCTTTGAACCGTTATTAAATGACGAGTTGCACTCACCAATCATTACTTCCTTTTACTCCCCAGCGCACGACGATTACCAATTCAAAGAGTTTTATGCTCGTTTAAAAGTACAAGGCTTTGTTATCTACCCCGGTAAAGTCTCTAATGCGGATTGCTTCCGTATTGGTAATATTGGCGACGTTTACCCTAAAGACATCCAACGATTAATCTCAGCCGTTGAAAATGCCATGTATTGGGAAACGGTTTCAGCATGAGCGAATTACTGATCACCCCCCATTTTCGTAGTGAAGGGGATGTAAATACGACTCTAGCTCGCAGTCTGTGGAATGAATCACTGCAAGATGAATCAACCCAATCCTTGTTAACTCGCGATTCGAACGTGTTTTTACATCAAGCCATGTCGACCCCCTGTTTAGATTCTCTACAAGGGGCGGAAGGGGTTTATTTACAAGACACGAGAGGGAAAAAATACCTCGATTTTCACGGTAACAACGTTCATCAGCTTGGCTATGGTCATCCTCATGTCATAAAAAAAGTGACCGAGCAAATCGCACAATTGCCTTTTTCACCAAGACGCTTTACTAACTCAATAGCGATTGAGTGTGCCGAAAAACTCACCGAGATCTGTGGCGGTCAACTTAATAGAGTTTTATTTGCGCCTGGTGGCACCTCTGTTATTGGTATGGCCTTAAAACTGGCTCGTCACATTACGGGCAACTTTAAAGTTGTTTCATTATGGGATTCGTTTCACGGAGCTTCTTTAGACGCAATTTCTGTGGGCGGTGAAGCCTGTTTTCGTGAAGGAATGGGGCCATTATTAGCAGGCGTAGAACGTATTCCTCCGGCGGTCACTTATCGTGGAGCCTTTCCATCTTCAGATGGCAACGATGTTCATTACGCTGATTATTTAGAATATGTCATCGAAAAAGAAGGCGGCATCGGCGTGTTTATTGCTGAAGCCGTTCGAAATACCGATGTGCAAGTGCCGAGTAAAGCGTATTGGAAGCGTATTCGAGAAATTTGCGATAAACACAATGTGCTATTAATTATCGACGATATTCCAAATGGTATGGGTCGGAGTGGTGAATGGTTTACGCACCAAGCCTACGACATTGAACCTGACATTTTATGTATCGGTAAAGGATTAGGCGGAGGATTAATCCCTATTGCCGCCATGATCACAAAAGACAAATACAATACCGCGGCGAACGTCTCTTTGGGTCATTACACTCATGAGAAAAGCCCTGTGGGTTGCGCTGCGGCACTCGCGGTAATGGAAGCAATTGAACAAAACAACTTGCTTGAAAAAGTTCGCCACGACGGTCAATTCATCCATCATCATCTCGACACAATGAAAGCAAAGTATCCGGTTATCGGCGATGTTCGCGGCATTGGGTTACTTTGGGGGGTTGAGTTAGTAACCTGCCCTATAACAAAAACACGCGCCTTT
This sequence comes from Aliivibrio sp. SR45-2, assembly GCF_963890165.1. NCBI lineage: Bacteria > Pseudomonadati > Pseudomonadota > Gammaproteobacteria > Vibrionales > Vibrionaceae > Aliivibrio > Aliivibrio sp. SR45-2. Next base: position 16,067 of record NZ_CAWPRC010000044.1, read on the forward strand.
GATGAAGCCGAAGCCGTGTTGTATCAATGTTTAAATGATGGCCTGAGCTTTAAAGTATCGCAAGGCAACGTCATTCAACTCAGTCCACCACTCATTATTTCTCGTGAAGAGCTAACGCAAGCTCTGATTATTTTTGAACAAGCAATTGCCAAAGTATGTAAGGATTTCAACTATGTCTAATTTAGCGTTTAACCCATTTCCAGCACACACCCCTCTTTTACAAGACAGCCCTGTTCAAGCGGTTATCTTTGATTGGGCTGGCACCATTGTCGATTTTGGTTCTTTTGCACCCACCAGTATTTTTGTTGAGGCCTTTAAAAGTGGTTTTAATTTCGACATTAATCTTGCTGAAGCACGAGAACCAATGGGGTTAGGAAAATGGCAACACATTGAAGCGGTTGGTAAACTTCCATCAGTGAATCAAAGATGGCACCAACAATTTGGGCACGCAATGACAAGCGAAGAAATCGATCATATTTACGCAACGTTTATGCCACTACAAAAAGCCAAAGTGGCGGATCATGCCGAGCCGATTTTAAACGCCATTGACGTCGTCAATGATCTGAAAGACAAAGGGATAAAAATTGGGTCATGTTCTGGTTATCCGCGTGAGGTCATGGATATTTTAATCCCTGCAGCGGCAAAATATGGCTATCACCCTGATTATGTTGTCGCTACGGATGACTTACCTCAAGGTGGCCGTCCTGCTGCGTTCATGGCTCTAAAAAATGCCATTGAATTAGGCGTGACTAACGTAAGTACCTGCATTAAAGTCGATGATGCTGCACCCGGCATTGATGAAGGCCATAATGCCGGTATGTGGACGGTTGGATTGCTATTATCAGGCAATGAAGCAGGATTAACGTATGAAGAATATCAAGCCGCAGATACAGAGACACTGAGTGTTGCCAGAGAAAAAGCACGCTTGAAGCTGCAAAAATCCACCCCTCATTACTTGATTGATACTATTGCAGATTTACCAGAAGTGATTGCCGATATTGAAACGCGATTACTCGCAGGTGAAAGGCCTTAGTCATACGACACGCATTAAAAAAGGCCATTATTGGGGAATAATAATGGCCTTAAAAATACATAGCTTGTTGATTTTAGTGTAAGCATCTCTTCGTTACTTCACATGAAAGAGTCTCATGATCAAACAAGAAGCGAAATGCGTGAGAATTAAAATATTTCCCATCACTCCATAATACTTCACCAAAGATCTTGCAGAGATCCATGTCTGATGCTGAACCTTTCTTATCGATTAATCCAATAACAGATAAAACTTGGCTCTCTATATCCTTGGGACAATTTTTAATTGACCATTTATGAGTTGTACTCATTTTATCCATAATAACTAGCCTAATGTGTTTTTATTTTATTGTGATCAAGTCACAAGAGGCAGTTTAACTGAACGGTAACTTAAATCAAGACTTTTTGTGACTTGAGTCTCATAAAGCAACCGTCAATGCTAATAATAGAAGTATAAACAATCAATTTAATATATACGGAACATTGATAATTTACATAATAGATACATAAAAAAAAGCGTACTTAAATAAGCACGCCATCTTAATTACCACTTTAGTATTAATTCAACATGATGAATATTAAGGGTATTTTTTTTCTAAGAAAGCCATGATATCTGAAGATTCATACATCCATGTTGTTTCGCCATTCTCATCAATACGCAGGCATGGCACTTTTACTCGTCCACCACCCGCTAATAATGCAGCTTTATGCTCTTCATTATTTTTTGCGTCACGCAATTCAATTTTCAGTGATTGGCGCTTAATTGTACGACGAACTTTCACACAAAACGGACAAGCTTCAAATTGATACAACGAATAGTTCGCCGTTTCTGTGTCAATTTCTGCTTGTTTAGCAGGATCACGTTTGACCCCTGAAGGCGTAAACACACAATCTAATCCCAAAATAACTTTGCCAAGCACCAAGCGGATTAACTTCATTTTTACACTCCTAGTAAATAATAATTATTATCTGTTGCATTTAACTAACGCGATTGTAACAGAGCCTTATATCAATGCCATTAATTAGATGATGTAACCCATAATAATAAGCAAAAAAATCAATCGGCTTCTTCATATTCAACACACAAAAAAGCCCCAAAAGAGAGCACTCTATTTGGGGCTTTATTTACTTACTGATTAACTAAGGTTAGTCAAACTCAACAAGGTTACGTTCAAATTGTTCGTGTTGTTTACGAACTTTTTCTTCAGGTTCACCCGTTAGCTTGCTAACAACAATAATTGCTGTCGTTGCAAATATAATCCCAGGAACGATTTCGTAGATATCAAACAAGCCACCCGTTAACTGTTTCCAGACAACAATCGTTAGACCACCAATAACGATACCAGCAAGCGCACCATTACGATTCATGCCTTTCCAGTACAAGCTTAGAATGATAGCAGGACCAAACGCAGCACCAAAACCAGCCCATGCATAAGACACCAAACCAAGCACTGAGCTATCTGGATTCATGGCGAGTGCTAACGCAATAATAGACAATGCAATAACGGCAAAACGGCCAACATTAACAATGTCTTTGCTCGTTGCGTCTTTATTCACAAGTTGCTTATATAAATCTTCTGCAAGCGCAGATGAAGAAACCAGTAACTGAGAATCGGCAGTACTCATGATAGCAGCAAGAATAGCGGCAAGTAGAATACCCGCAATCGCAGGATGGAAAATCGCATTCACTAATAACATGAAGACTTTTTCACCATCAATCACTTGACCTGCCATTTCACCATTCACGTAAAGCAAACCAACAAGACCAACTAATACTGCACCAGCCATTGAAAGCGCAGTCCAAATAACCGCAATACGACGAGCCGTCGTTAAATCTTTATTTGAACGAGAAGCAAGGAAACGAGCAAGGATATGAGGTTGGCCAAAGTAACCTAAGCCCCACGCCGCTAATGAGATGATAGCCACCGCACTTAGTGGGTTACCGTCCATACCTGTCCATAACGTCATTAACTCAGGGTTAATCGCCACAAGATCAGTATTAAGTTGGCTGAATCCACCCTGCATTGCTGCAATTGGTACGATCATCAATGCCGCTGACATTAATAAACCTTGAACCAAATCCGTCCAAGCAACCGCAAGGAAACCACCAAATAAAGTATATGAAACAACACACAGCGTGCCTATAACAACGGCAACTTTATAATCAAGACCGAATACAGTTTCAAATAATTTACCGCCAGCAACCAAGCCTGAACTGGTGTAGAAAAGGAAGAACAGAAGAATAAACAAAGCAGAAATTGTCTGAATCAATTTTGAATTATCATTAAATCGGCGAGATAAATACTCCGGCAGAGTTAAGGCATCATCCGTAGTAATACTGTACGTTCTTAGACGTTTAGCACAGATCAACCAATTTAACCAAGTACCCAGTAGTAGACCACCCGCAAGCCATAATGACTCAAGACCGGCAGCGTAAGCATAACCTGGTAAACCAAGCAGCAACCAACCACTCATGTCTGAAGCACCGGCAGATAATGCAGCAGGCCAAGGCCCTAATGTACGTCCACCTAAAAAGTAATCTGATGAATTGTTGGTACGTTTATAAGCATAAATACCAATAGCGAGCATCACAACAAGGTAAGTTAAAAACGTGCCTGTAATGGCAAAGTTATTTTCTATCATTCTATTTCCTTTATATTATTGGCAGTAATGAGGGCCAATAGCCCTCTTACGTTACTTTTTTGCTGTAATATTTTTATAGTGCAAAAAAAGCAATGACTCACGATCACATCATGTGTTCGTTAATGATTACCACCTCCAAGTTCCAGCAACGTGGCGTTACCGCCCACTGCCGTTACATTTATTGTTCGAGTGCGCTCTGTAATAAAGCGTAGAACAAAATGAGGATCGGTAGTATTTGTCAGGCGTTCTTGATCCGTTTCTGCGATCAATTGCGCTAATAATCCATCTCTCTTTGCTAATTGTTGGTTAAGCTCGATTTCTCTCTGCTCACTTCCCACAAAGCAAACGCCCGCTAATCGGACATCATTTATGTCTTTTTCTGAAAAATTTACCTGTTGGACAATCGTGTTCGGTACATTTACATTATGTAAACCATCCACAATTAACGAGGCGATATCAGACTCCCCACTCGGAAGGCCGACAATAATAGCGTTTCCTGCAATTAATGCTGCAGTTATTTGACCCATCAATGCAACAACTGATGGTTTTTCATCCGAAGTGATGTAAAAAACACCTCTAGGTGCAGTGTAGAGTTCGTTACTTTCTCCTGTTGGCCCTGGCATTAATTGAGTTTCCGAAATTAACTGTTGCGCTCTTTGGCATTGAAAACGCACCATTTTTGCAGCAAGGACACCAAATTTAGGGTGTTCAGCTAATGCGTGTGACCATTCAATTAACTTCTCTGAACGTGTCGATACTGACAATTGCGCCCATGATTTCTCTGGTTGAGAAAGAGCAGAATCAATAAGTTGTGTAATAGATGTCATGAGTCTCTCCTTTCTCACTTAGTTGATACAGAATTTGAAGCGATTGCTTGGGTATAACGGAATAAATAACGAGGTCCACCCGCTTTCGGTCCCGTCCCTGACAGTCCTTGACCACCAAAGGCTTGAACTCCCACCACCGCACCAACTTGATCACGGTTGATGTAGCAGTTACCTACTTTGATGTTTTTCTCAATACGGGTATAAGTGACTTCATTACGACTGTGTATTCCCATCGTTAATCCAAACCCAGTGGCATTAATGTCATCGACCATGGTGTCTAATTCGCTGGCTTTGAAACGAACAATATGAAGAATTGGACCAAACTGCTCATTTTCTAGCTGACTAATCGAATCAATTTCAAACGCACTTGGTGGAACAAAATCCCCTTTCTCAGCCCACTCAGGTAATGTCGCTTGAGCAAGTAATTTGCCTTCTTTTGTCATTATCTCAATGTGTGCAAGCAGCTTTTCTTTTGCCTTGGTATCAATCACCGGACCGACATCCGTGCTGTGCAATTCAGGTAAACCAACACTCAATTCGGCCATTGTGCCTTTAATCAAATTCAGAATACGTTCTGCTATGTCTTCTTGAACAAACAATACTCGAAGTGCTGAACAACGTTGACCAGCAGAAGCAAAAGCGGAACGAACAACATCTCGAACTACCTGTTCTGGCAATGCTGTACTGTCTACTATCATTGCATTTTGACCACCCGTTTCAGCAATAAATGGCACCGGAGCAACACCTTTTCCTTCAAACGTACGATTTGATAATGTGCGATTAATCAATTGTGCGGTTTCTGTTGAGCCAGTAAACGCAACACCTGCCACTCGATGATCTGACGTTAATGGCGCGCCGACTGTTTTACCGTCACCCGGTAATAAGTGAATCGCTTGTGGCGCAATACCCGTTGCTAATAAAAGCTCAATGGCACGAACGGCAATCAGTGACGTTTGCTCTGCCGGTTTTGCAACCACGGTATTACCCGCCACCAATGCGGCGGTCACTTGACCTAAGAAAATAGCGAGTGGGAAATTCCATGGGCTTATACACACAAACACACCACGGCCTTGGCGAGCTATCTGGTGAGAAATATCATCAAAGCCAACAATCGTTTCTGGATTGCTGAAATTTAATTTGGCTTGAACGGCATAGTAACGACAAAAATCAACCGCCTCACGTACTTCATCAATGCTGTCGTGAATCGTTTTTCCTGCTTCTTTATGGCATAGCGCCACAAGCTCAGGCATATTTTCTTCAAGTTTATCTGCTAAGCGATCCAAATAGTCCGCACGTTCCGTCACTGACGTCGCTTGCCATGTTGGGAAATAGTCATGAGCCATTTCTAGTGCGTTTGAAACCGACTCTTGAGAACTCCATACTAATGAACCCACTTCATTACTGCGATCATAAGGAGAAGTGATAACATGCAAATCAGACACACTTTCCTTGATCATGCTTTCGTAATAACGCGAATTATTAACAATCGGCCCCCCTTTCCAATAGTTGTCCATTTTCTCTTTTACTGACGCTTCAAACGGTTCTGCTTCACTCTCAACATCAAAGTTAATGCTGTATGAGTTTTTACGATCTGAAAAAATATGCGGCGGTAATGGGATCAGCTGATTTTCAAACGATGGGCAAGCCAATAGAGTATCAACTGGGTGCTCTGTTAAACTTTCGATAGGGCAACTTGCATCAACCAAACGGTGAACAAACGAGCTGTTTGCGCCATTTTCTAATAAACGACGAACCAAATACGGCAATAAATCTTTGTGGCTACCAACAGGAGCATAAATACGAACACTGCGTTGAAACATTGCCATTGCATGTTCATATAACGCATCGCCCATGCCATGCAAACGTTGATATTCAAACTCATCGTGCGTCGCCATTGAAGCAATCGCTGCAACCGTGTGTGCATTGTGGCTTGCGAATTGTGGGAAGATATTGCCTTTAACGTGATCACTTAATAAGTAACGAGCACAAGCAAGATAAGACACATCGGTTGACTCTTTACGTGTGAATACAGGGTAACGAGCAAAACCAAATTGTTGTGATATTTTAAGTTCGGTATCCCAGTATGCGCCTTTCACCAAGCGAAGTGGGATCGTATCACCTTGCTCTTTTGCTAGCGCAGTTAGCCACACTAAAACGGGCAATGCACGCTTAGAATACGCTTGAACAACGATACCAAATTTTCCCCAACCTTTAACGATGTCATGACGATACAGTTTTTCAAATAAAGCCAAAGAAAGCTCTAAACGATCGGCCTCTTCTGCATCAATCGTAATACCAACATCCAACTCACGTGCACGTTCAAGAAGTTGCAATACAGAATCACACATCTCCCCCATGACACGTTCTTTATTCGCCATTTCATAACGAGGGTGAAGCGCTGAAAGCTTAATTGATACGGTAGGATCTGCGGAATTAGCAATGCTTGCCCCTCGCCCTACACTCTCAATTGCCATGATGTAATCTTTAAAGTATTTATGCGCATCAGACTGAGTTAATGCCGCCTCACCTAACATATCAAAAGAATAGGTATATCCCTTTTCGCGCATCGATTTGCCTTTCTTCTGCGCTTCTTCAATGGTTCTACCAAGTACAAATTGGTGACCCATGATCTTCATTGCTTGGTTCATGGCCTGACGAATAACAGGCTCAGAGAATTTATTGACCAAACGGCTGATCGCATTAGAAGGAGAACCGTCCGATTTCACGTCCATGCTGACGACTTTCCCCGTCAGTAATAGTCCCCAAGTCGACGCATTTACAAACGTAGAATCTGAATTTTTAAGATGAGATTTCCAATCTGCCGTACTTAATTTGTCACGAATAAGAGCATCAGCAGTCGCCGCATCTGGAATTCGCATTAACGCTTCTGCCAAGCACATCAATAAAATACCTTCTTTGGTATCTAAGCTGTATTCAAGTAGCAATGCATCTATCATTTGCACCGCTTGCTTATCATCACGCACTCGTTGAATAAGATCGCCAGCTTGCTCTGACATTAGGACTGCTTCATCAGCAGTAGGTTGTGCTAACGGAATGAGCTCTTGAATCCACTGTGCTTCATCAACCATATAAAGAGGGGATATTGCAGACCATAGCACCGATAAAGGCTGGTCAATAATGGATGACAACAATACATCTTTCGCTTGAAACATACCTGTTTCCTCTTATTTGTCTAACCGATTAGTTAAGATTATTTATAGTTAATCGATTTGTTATTAAGGCTAATTGCGAAAGAGTCTATTTTCTATTTAGATAAAATACTTGTCAAAAACTACGATTAAATTGCTAAATCGTCCATACGGTTACAAAATGAGAACAAACGCAGTAATTTTTAGTTACGAATAAAGTGAGAATGACGATATTTGGTGGGAGAACTTCCTTTGTGTTTCACAAATGCATGACTAAATGCACTTTGATTAGCAAACCCCGTTTGTTGAGCAATATCTCCAATACTGAGGTTACTTTCCGTTAACAAGACTTTGGCATAATCAATACGTTTCGTAATAATGTACTGATGTGGCGTTTTTCTAAATTCTTGCTTAAAAATGGCATAAAATTGACTCTCGCCGAGGAAAACCGTACTAGCCAACTGAGAAATTGTGATCTTAGTTCCGATATGTTGCGTTATAAAATTGTCGATCACATCAGAATTCAGGCGCTTTTGCCTTTTGTCAGAATTTTCATCAATTAAATGACGGTGTAATAGCGCGATGATCGTATCACTGCAAGCGCGACTTAACAGATGATCATTAAGATTCGCTTGAATCTCACACACTAATAGCTGAATTAAGTTTTGAATTTGAGTATCTAATCGATAATAACCAGAATGTGCAAATAATGAGTTCACCCGCGAGGCAAGTTCTAGATCTTCAAAATATTGAGGAAAATTAAGTACTAAGATTTCAGATTGATACAAACTTGAAAATGCATGCTGATGATGCGAAGGGATCACTCCTACTTTTCCGGCGGAAATAACGCTGCTCTCCCCGTTTATTTCAAACTCTGACTGCCCTTTTAACCCTATCACCAATTGATGATGTTCGTGGGCATGGAGGTCTCTTTCTTCCGGCAACATAATGATTTGAGCAGGAGAAATCCAATTCAACGTCATTTTACTTCCACCTAGTGTCTGTTGTATTTTCTTTTCTCAGTGTAACTAAGATCATAAAAACAATCTATTGCTGATAAAAATACGAAAGCATGATCATGCTTCAACAAAATACAGTCAATGTAATTTCAATTTAAACTCACCTCATTTATTTTTAAAACCACAAATTAACCTCTTTATTTACAAGTAATTAGAATTACATCTAGTAATTGAGATTTCATATTCTCATATCTTAACTTGATCATGCTTTCTACTCACCGAAACGATGATCATGACAATCATTGCTTAATTTCTCTTTTTATTCCTACAAAATTGGTACGAATATTGCTTCATAAATTACTGTCAAAACTATGAATAGTGGATACTTATCTGCCTAGATTACTTAATGATCACGAGTGAAATAGGTAGATCAGTATCAACCGTCGATTAGCCTCCTTAGAGCATTATTTATGCTTAAGCACCAATCAAGGTGTCGATACGGGTTAATTATTATGTACACAAATTACTCAAGATTATTTATGTCAAACAACCAAAGCAGAAGAATTATGAATCGTAAAGGATTACCCGCTCTAGCATTACTGTTATCGCCGGCCCTATTTACACCAATAGCGCTTGCAAACACAGAATCTCAACCAACAACAGCATCGGCTGACTCTGTTGCTTCGATTGACAACAAACTTACAAACAAACGTAGTGAAGTAAAACAACTGGAAGCAACGGTTATTGAAGACCAAAGTCGCTTACGTGATTTACGTAACCAAGATTCAGCTTTAGATAATAAAGCTGAGCAGTTGGATTCAAAACGTAAACTGGCTCAACGTAATCTTGATGAACAATACAATCGCATGATTAACGATCCAGACTTGGATATCACGCCGTTTCAAAAGCAATACCAAGATTCGTGGAAAGAAGTAAAAGAAAACCAAGTTGCTAAGCTAGCAAGCCAACAAGACATTCAAGAGCAAACTCGTGTACTTAAAGCAAACAGTACAAAGAAACAACGTGCGCTTGATGAACTTGAAATCTTAGGTGAATCTCGCCAAGAAGCTCGTGTACTTCGTCTTCAAGAAGAGCTATCAACTCAAGATACACTTGATGTTGTTCATACCATCACATGTAAAACAACCATGACTTTAGCGGCTTGTGCAAGCCAAGGTAAAACCTTAAGCATGCAAAAAGCCGTCAATAGCTTTCAACAACAATTGATCAGTGGCTTCACTGAATCTGATGTTGTTAAACAGCATGTTGATAGTGTATCGATGAATATCCATGTATTAGACAGTGCCATCATTGATAGCGGTTTTAACGGTAATAACCGTTACACAACAAAGCTTCAAGCGTCTTTACGTGCTCGTCCAAACACAACAGCTGCTTGTCAAATGCTAGGTCTTGAAAACCGTTACTGTATTGAACAAGGCACTTCTCAAGCATCAAAAGACAAAATCAAAAAAGAAAAAAAATGGGTCGGCATTACGATTCGTTCAAACCGTCATGAAGATAACGTAACAGTAAATGGCGTTAATTACGGCAGCACCCCTGTTGATGTAATGCTTCCTGCTGGTCAACATCAAGTGACCGTTGAGAAATCAGGGTTTGAACCATACAGTCGTCAAATGTCATTAGTAAAAGACATGACATTATGGGCGGATTTGAAAGATCAAAAAAACCGACCTAAGCCAGGAAAGAAATTTGCAGACCGTCTAACCAACAATCAATTAGCACCACAAATGGTGGTTATTGGTTCTGGTGAATACCACGTAGGCAAAGAAGCGAATCACACGGTTTCTATGTCAAAAGCTTATTCTATTGGCGCAACTCCTGTAACTGTAAAACAATTTAACGCCTTTGTTGCAAGCAGTGGTTACCTTACTGAAGCTGAAAAAGGCGCAGGGTGTAATGCGATTAATGGTGGCGAAACAAAACGTCACCAAAACCAAAACTGGCGCAAGCCGGGCTTTGAGCAATCAGATAACGCACCTGCCGTCTGTATTTCTAAAACAGACGCAGAAACTTACGCGAATTGGCTAACAAAACAAACAGGCTTTACGTACGCGCTTCCTACTGATGCACAGTGGGAAATTGCAGCTCGTGCTGGCAGTAAGTCTGCTTACTGGTGGGGAACTGACATCGGATCAGGTAACGCAAATACTGGTTGGGGTGGCTCTTCTTGGGCAAACAAATCAACGTCTCCAGTAGCAAGCTTTGCCGCTAACCCATACGGTATTTACGATACCGCTGGTAATGTGTGGGAATGGACAAGTTCTGACTCTGGTATTGTTCGCGGTGGCGCATGGAGCTTTGCACCAAATAAAGCAAAAGTGTATGAATCACTAGAGCTAAATCCATCAACAAGCGCTAACTACACGGGTTTCCGCGTGGTTCGTTCTTTGTAAAAAATACGCTCACATTTAAAACAAAAGCCGCTGATACCAGCGGCTTTTTTCATTCTAATAAACAGAGGTAGACTCCATTTCTCCACTATAATAAAGATTGTTATCCTTGTAGATTATCAATAAAAAGTGGATTTATTTACTTATAATCAGTTAGCATTATCTTAATAAGTAACTTTTTTCAAAATAAAAAAAGGTTATTGCTCTCCATCATGCAGTAAAAAAACACAATAAAATCGCCTTATTTAACGATGTGTTTATGGATTTTTTAGAGAGGATTCTTAGTGAAAAAAATGGACGCTCCGCTTGATATGGGTAATGGAGCAAAATTTAAAACAAACAAACACGGCTATGTCACGGTGGTTGATTATTACAACTGCCATACTGTTATTATTGCCTTTGATAACACAGGCAATGTGAGATCCATCAGTGCGGCAAAGCTACGAAGTGGTCTTGTCACTGATCGCTCCGTTCCTCCAGAATCAATGATGGTCGGAGAACAATTCGAATCAGCCAAACACGGATTACTGACAATTACACACGTAGAGTCGGATAATATCGTCGTTTTAACGACCGCCGATGGTGAAGAGCTTCGCATGCTGTTACCTGCGGTGCAAAAAATGAAAGATAAATTAGAGCAACTTAACGCAGCAAGAAATACAAAAAAATCACCGGCATCATTAAGTGATCTCACAAAAAGAAATAAAAAGACAAAAGAGATCAATAATATGTTTAACAAAATACTCAAAGACTACGCAAAATATTAGTTCTGCAGCCTGCTTATATTAATGGTGTTGATAGGATTCATCACCATTAATTAAATTCACTTACGTTATCCTTTCTTTCCCTCCTATCATTAATAAAAGTTATTTCATCAAAATTATTAACGTTATTCATATCAATAAGCTCAAGAATAATAGACCTGCGTCACAATCTCATTTTGGGTTTGTGATTGAGATCTTATTTATAACGCTTTTATTCCATTATGATTCTCACACAAACTTCAAGCGATGCAATTTTGCATTTTGATTTATCCAACTGAGAATTAATATTATGAAAAAGATTTTAGTGGTATGTGGCAACGGTTTAGGTACTTCATTAATGATGGAAATGGCAGTAAAAGAAGTCGCAAAAAAAATCGGTTTTGAAGCCGAGATTGATCATGAAGACTTATCATCAGCAGCGTCAAGCAACGCAGATATCTGGGTTGCAGCAACTGACATCGCCGTTCAATTAGAAGACGCTGGAAAACAAAATATTATTCGCTTGAAAAATATTTTTGATAAAGCATCAATCGAAGAACAATTAAAAGCATTCATGTAAGGTCTATTATTATGACAAACTTTTTTGAATTCATGCTCGGCTTGTTAAAAGAGCCAGCAATCATGGTAGGTCTTATTGCGTTTATTGGCCTAGTTGCACAAAAATCAGATCTTTCTACTATTTTAAAAGGCACCATTAAAACCGTAATGGGATTCTTAATCCTCGGCTTTGGTGCTGGCGCTCTTATTGGTGCATTGAATAACTTCTCGACGGTATTCACTGAAGCGTTTGGCGTAAGTGGTGTTATTCCAAATAACGAAGCGATTGTGGCATTAGCACAAGAAGCCTTTGGTTATGAAATGGCATTAATAATGTTCTTCGCTTTTATCGTTAATATTGTATTGGCTCGTATCACTCCTTTGAAATATATATTTCTGACGGGTCACCACACAATGTTCATGTCGATGCTTGTTGCAGTAATTTTATCAACAGCAGGGATCCAAGGAACGTTGTTAGTCGCGATTGGTTCATTAATTGTTGGCTCATTGATGGTTATCATGCCGGCGTTAGGCCAAAAGTACACAGAGAAAGTCATGGGCACTGACCAACTTGCTATTGGTCACTTTTCTACTTTGTCTTACATTGTGTCAGCTTACATTGGCAGCAAATTTGGTGACACATCAAAATCGACAGAAGACATTAACGTACCAAAAAGTCTAATGTTTTTACGCGATACCCCTGTAGCTGTCGCAACAACTATGTTTGTGTTCTTCTTATTCGCATCAATTATTGCGGGTGGTGAATTTGTTGAAACCGTTTCTGATGGCCAAAACTGGGTTGTATTTACCTTTATGCAGTCACTTACCTTTGCTGGTGGTGTGTACATTGTTCTGCAGGGTGTAAAAATGCTAATCGCTGAAATCGTTCCTGCTTTTAAAGGTATTTCAGATACATTAGTTCCTGGTGCTAAACCTGCACTGGATTGCCCAATGGTATTCCCTGTTGCTCCAAATGCCGTATTAATTGGTTTCTTATCTTCATTCTCTGCAGGTCTATTAATGATGGGTGTGCAAGGTATGATGGGTTGGACCATTATTGTTGCCGGCGTTGTCCCTCACTTCTTCGTGGGTGGTGCATCGGGTGTTTATGGCAATGCGACGGGGGGGTTACGTGGCGCTATATTAGGTGCATTTACTCAAGGTATCTGTATCTCTATCTTACCAATGTTGTTATTGCCAGTGCTTGGTGGTTTAGGATTAGAAGCAACAACGTTCTCTGATTTTGACTTTGGTGTTGTTGGGCTACTTCTTGGATGGGCTGTATCATGAGTTTATTTGATTTAATTGGTAACGACGGCATCGTTATTACCTCAGCTGAAAACCTAACGGTTGATGCGGCACTTGATTTAACCTGCTCTGCTTTATTAGCAAAAGGGAAAATCAAACAAAGTTATTTAGAGGCAATTAAACAAAAACATAAAGAAATTGGTGCGTATTATGTTCTTGCTCCTAAAATTGCCATGCCACATGCTCGTCCTGAAGACGGCGTAAATGAAGCGGCACTGCAAGTCACTGTGTTTAAAAATGGCGTGAATTTAGAATCTGAAGATAACGGGGATGTGTTCATTTCTATCACGTTAGCGGCAATGGATTCAGACAGTCATATTCATACGATTATGGCGTTATCTGAACTGTTCCAAAATGACGACGATATTGAAAAAATCATTAATTCTGATTCAATCGAAGAAATTGCTGAGATCATGAAGCAATACTAATGCTCTAGCTACGTTAAACGCCGTTGATCGATTTATCGCTCAGCGGCTTTTTTATTCCCCCTTCTATTTCATTTCTTTTGCACTAAAGGCCACAAAACCAATTATTATGTTTAGAAACTTACGCATTCTTGAGATAATAATTAAACCCTCAATTTTACGAGTACAACACCAATGCAATCAGCCTTAGACATTAGTTGGTCACTCATGGGTTTATTCAGCCTGACTCTCCTTATTCCATTCTCTATCAATCGTTTCTATCAGTTAAATCTCGCTAAAGATATCACCGTCAGTGTGCTTCGAATGGTGGCTCAACTTGTATTCATTGGTTTATATTTAGAATTTGTGTTTCAACTGGATAATCCCCTATTAAATGTGGTTTGGATCATCGCGATGATCAGCATTGGCTCTAGCTCTATTGTGTCTAAAGCCAAGCTCCCAAAACGTCACATTTTTTTCCCTGTACTTATAGGTCTTCTTATCGGTTTATCACCTTTGCTGCTGCTATTGAGCGGGGTAATTATTCAGCCTACCCCATTTTACAGTGCTCAATATCTGATCCCTCTTGCAGGCATGCTATTGGGCAACAGTTTGAGTGGCAATATCGTGGCACTGCAAAACCTCTTCACTTCGTTTAAAGAACGAGAAAGTGAATATCACGCCGCGATTGCGCTAGGGGCATCCCCTCAATATGCGTCAATTCCGTTTGTTCGTGCTGCGATGCAAAAAGCGTTTGCACCAATAATGGCGTCAATGGCAACCACCGGGTTGGTTACATTACCCGGAATGATGACGGGGCAGATTTTAGGTGGCGTTAATCCAATGGTCGCCATTAAATATCAATTACTGATTTTAATGGCCATTTTTGTCATGCTGACTATTTCTGTCACCATCACTCTGCAACTCACTATTAAAAATAGCATTACAAAAGAAGGGAAAGTGTTGGTATCACTACCGACTGATTAATCGTTTTCTCTTATTATTGGGTTCTACGCGCATTTGCGTTGAACCCTCTCTGTTAGTTGGTATAACGCAAACAAAATAAACAACGTAACGGTAAGCTCCCAACCACGCAAAAATGTTCTTTCTAATCCATCGTTTATGCTCGTGATATAGAGTTGGATAGGCAGCATCGTCGCGAGTAATGCGTCGCCATGAATGTCACGTTTGATGCCCACTTCATTGACCATTGCTTTGGCAATCACATAGATAACCATCGCTAAAACAAGACCATAAAAACCAATAACGGATTGATGTTCAACTAAGACTATCGTGAATATTGCCGCTAAAGCACAGCCTCCTACTTGCGTTATAAACCGCAGTTTTACCGTCGCTAAAAATTTCTCACGCGTAAATTGAGAAGCCGCGGCAATAACCGGCACTAAACAAAACGTTGCCGAGATAAGATCAACGATCATTAAAAAACCAACCCCACTGCCAATGAGCGCCGTTGATACAAATCGATGTTGGTAAGTGACCTCATGCGGTTCAAAAACAGGTGGTTTGCCACTGCTAACGATAGGAAATAAAGACACCATTGTCTTTGCGACAATTATCGTGATCGCCATAGAAATAAAGATTTCATGAATTCGTGTCGGCATTGAGGCATCAGTGTGCATTGAAAAGATAACCACCAATATCCAGTTGAAAGTAGGCATTAACATCGCCCCTAACTTGGGTGGCGTGTTTGCTTTTTTTCTCATGTAATCAAAGAACAATAAACTGATCGTCCAAATGATAAATGGGTGACTCGAAAAAACCTCGCAAACCACCAATGCTAACGAGGCTGCACACAGAACCGGAGCAAACATCTTTACCAGTCCTTTAAATGAATAATCCTTCCCTTTTGTCATGACGATAACTGGGTATAACGCCAAATAAACAGGCGAATTTAACCCCATCAACTTACCGGCCAACATACAAATCGTAACGGTTAACGTGATTCGCAGTGTTTCATTGAGTTTGCTGTCATTCATTACACAACCCGCCTATTAGTAAACGTATCGGAACAATGAAACAAAATGCATCCACGCTATCCCTACCGCATCAATGATAGGATTTCCATTAGCAACCATTACTGTTGCTCTTGACCCACTGATCAGATCGTTATTCATGTTATCGACTGCAATTCGAGTTCTTATTTTTTGTTGGTTTCGGATCCAACGATCGTCATTTTCTACGCTTGCTAACTGATTTGTTGGGTTGTATATATCAAAAATCGCACTGTCTTTACTTATGATTTTTCCGTCGAAAACATGACCGGGTAATGCATCAAAAACGACATAAGTTGCGTTACCCGTTTTTAAATGACTGACACCTTTTTCATTAAAATCCGCACTTACCCACTCCGCCTTATCATTCACAACAAATAATGATGGTGTACCCATATTAATGTAGCTGCCTTTTTGCAACTGCAAGTTTGTCACTACGCCATCAATAGTTGATCTAATCTCAGTATTACTTAGATCTAAACGTGCAGAAGACACATTATCACGAGCAATTTTCATCGCAGCATTATCGCCATGATTAAGCTCCACGTTAATCTGCTCAATATTACTCTTTGCTATCTCAATATTATTAATCGCTAAATCAAGCGCGACTTTGGCATCATCAATGGCTTTCTTATTGGTTAACCCTTTTTTATCTAGCGTAAGATAACGGTGGTAATCTTTTTTCGCATCAATCAATTCTAACTGTCTTTGCACAAGCGTCAGCTTAGATGACACTAATAATTGCTCTTTTGAATGATTCGATTCAAGGGCTTGTTGTAATTGAGATTCTGCTTTTTCAACGGCTAGTTGATATTTTGTTTTATCAATCGAAAATAAGAGTGAGCCTGCGCGAATATGATCTCCATTTGTAATGTATACCGCCGCAATTTTTCCTGATACTTCCGGTGCAATATTCGCAATCGGTTTATGAACCGTGGCTTGTGTCGTAAAAGGGGACACATTATCCGATAAGATTAAGAATGCAGAAAAGCCTACCGTTATCGCTAGCACTGAATTAATCGCGTATTTGTACACATTGCCTTTCATTGTTTTTTGTCTCTTTTGTCATCTTATTTTATGCGCTGATATTATCAATTATGGTGCTAGGAACAATAACAAGAACTGCAATTAACACTTCCATTTATGGAATTATTATTAAGTAAAGCTCATTAAATAACCATAATTATGAGATTTATTTTCTGTCACGCCCAAAAACAAAAACACAAAAAACGATCTAAGTACGATAAGATAATAATAAAATAGATTAAGGAACCCGCTCAATGGAATATACAACACTCGGTAGCAGCAATGTGTCTGTTTCTCGCATCTGCCTTGGTAGCATGACTTGGGGACAACAAAATTCTCAAGAAGACGCGAATCAACAGATCGAATACGCGCTTAGCCAAGGAATCAACTTCATCGACACCGCTGAAATGTATGCGGTTCCGCCTTCTCCAGATACGTACGGAAAAACAGAAACCATCATTGGTCATTGGTTTGCTGCCAATCCAGAGCGCCGTAAAGACATTGTACTTGCAACCAAAATAGCCGGGCCGGGTTTACCTTGGGTTCGTAATGCAGCTCCAATTACGGGTGAAGCTATTATTGCCGCTGTCGATGCGTCACTTGTGCGTTTACAAACCGATTATATTGATCTATACCAACTTCATTGGCCTAACCGTACATCACCACATTTTGGTAAGCAATTTCCGAATCAATTCAAATTCAGTGATTTTGATGCGAAGAAAGAAGAAGCGGGCATGCTTGAGATCCTCCAAGCTTTAGATGTATGCGTAAAAGCAGGTAAGATCCGTCACATCGGATTGTCTGACGACACGCCTTGGGGCATTAACACTTACCTTAAACTGAGTGCTAAATACGATTTACCACGCATGGTGTCTATCCAAAACGAATTCAGCTTATTGCACGCAAAAGATTGGCCGTATTTGATTGAGAATTGTCTTCACGAAAACGTCGCTTATCTGCCTTGGTCCCCATTAGCGGGTGGCATGTTAAGTGGCAAATATCTGGATGGTAAAATGCCAGAAGGAAGCCGTTGGACCTATTCACAACGTAACGGAATATTCCGTGATACTCCCGCAGCAAACGAAGC
Source organism: Aliivibrio sp. SR45-2 (assembly GCF_963890165.1). Taxonomy (NCBI): domain Bacteria; kingdom Pseudomonadati; phylum Pseudomonadota; class Gammaproteobacteria; order Vibrionales; family Vibrionaceae; genus Aliivibrio; species Aliivibrio sp. SR45-2. Next base: position 34,223 of record NZ_CAWPRC010000044.1, read on the forward strand.
AGTTAAGGCATACATGGAGGTAGCAAAAAAACACGGTTACACACCTTGTCAGCTTGCATTAGCATGGTGTGACCAAATTGATGGCGTGACTTCTACCATTATTGGTGCCACATCGCTAGAGCAATTGAAAGAAGACATTGACGCTTTTTCTAAACCATTAAATGAGGATGTATTAACCGACGTTAATGCCATCTTTAGAAAGTATCCAATGCCATTCTAGTTACGAACAACAAAAATGGCGCATCATTTTCATGATGCGCCATTTTTACGAGAACGTATTTAAACAATTAAGTAAGCAGTTACTTCGCTTCTAACGTTAATAATACACTGCTTGTGTCTTGTTCAATATCAAATCGACTGTCCAATAAGAACACACGAGACGCATCAATGTTAACGACGTCAACTAAGTATGCTTTCACCGCTTGTGCGCGTTGTTGAGCCAGTTGACCTAATTCGCCTTTCGCTACTTCTTGCTTATTAAGCGCCAAATTATACAACGCTATATGCCAGCGTTTCGCTAACTCTTCATCTGTTAACTCAACGCCTTTATTTTCCTGATCTTGTTCAATTTTATCTTCCACATCATCGGCATCTTTCCCTGATTCTTTTTCATACAGGGTCTTTAATGCATCGGATAAAACGCCGGATGTTGGCATTGTACTTGCGCTTAAATTCGCTGGTAATTTATCTTCTGTGATTTGAGCTGTCTCTGCCAGTTTTTCATTAAATTGTGCAAGAGCGAGCGCTTTACTGTCTTCAGGGGCATTCACTGCACCATCAACCGTCAATTTTAATTTAGGGCGAGTTTCTAATGCCGTACCGAGTGTTTGCAGCTTTTCCTGCTCTTCAGGCGTTAATGTATTCACACCAAAATCGAACGCAATCACATTCAATTCTTCATCCGATCCGGCTAAACCCGCAATAAACGTAAATGGCGCCGTTACTGCTTTTGTTATGATATTTGAAATCGTGCTCCAGATAACCGCACCTAAGCTAAACTCAGGATCATTCACATCACCAGATACCTCAACTCCCAAATCAATCACACCATCATTATCTTGCAATAAAGCGATCGCTAGCTCTAATGGCAATGATGTTGCCGTATCACTGTCACTGGCTTGACCTAATTGAAGTTGATCAATAATGACGTGATTAGAACCTTTTAATTGATTGTTTTCTAAGTGGTAATTAAGCGCTAACGTTAACTGACCTTTATCAATGTAATGCCCCGCATACGTGCCAGAATATGGATTAACCGTGGTTAACTCCACACTTTTAAAGACCACATCCAAATTCAAATACGGTTCTTTTAGTAATGGGTTAATTTCCCCTTTCACTTTTACAGGAGCGTATTTTTCAATGTTCCCGCTGATATCAACCGTTGCTTTGGTTCCCGGAACACTCGATACATGACCAATGTTGCCTTTAAGCTGTTCGATACCAGAGGAAAAATTAGGCGTTAATGAATTATCCGCAAAGAACGCCGAACCATTATTAAACGCAATCTTTCTTACGCTAAGTGCAAATGGTTTGTCTTTCTTTCCTTTTGACGATGATTTTGTTTTCGCTTTTTTAGATGTCGACGGTGTACGTATTAAATCACCGATGTTCGTACTTCGATCTTCATTAATCACAACACGGGCATAAGGTTGGCTTAAACTTAACGTATCGATAGCCAATTTTGATTTTTGTAAGTCAAACGTAAACGTATTAACCGCCAATGAACGCCACTTCAAAAAAGGTTTGCGACGGTGATTATCTCGGATAGACAATCGTTTTATTTGAATGCCTCCTTTTACGATCGCTTTGCCTGTCGCATCTGCATTCAGTTTAGCTTGAGTGTTTAGCTCACCGTTGGTTAACGTGGCATTGACTGCCGTTGCCAAATAAGGCTGAAATTGAGCTAAGTTTAATGCACTAACATCAATATCTGCCAACACAGATTGCAGTTTAGGATCTGCGGTTCCAGAGACATTAATCTCCCCCTTTCCATTCACAGAAGTAGATAAATCAAACCCTATCGGCTTAGATAAATCACTCACAATTTGGCTTGTGGTCAGGTTGATAGGTGACAACTGCCATTTCGTTGGCTTTCCTGTTACCACACTTTCTTCTGCGTTTAATTGATAATTTTTAATCTCAATACCATTGAGCGTCACCAACCAAGGCGTTGGTTTCTCTTTCGACTCCGCCGTTACACCGTCGTCGTCACTATTGACTACAGCACTCTCTTTAGGCGATTTAACCTCTGTTTTTTCTGGCGATTTAGTAGATTCTTGAGAGAATGATTTTGGTGTAAATAAGTGAACTAAATCGACGCCTTTCTTATTTATGTTTACGGCAACATTAAGATCGTTTGAAGTAATAGAGGCAACATCAATCGTCTGTTGGTTTACATCCGTTTTAATGTCATTGACTGAAAAGACTGGCAATGACAGAATCGATTTATCATCAGCATCAAAATTAAGATCATTAAGTGAGAACATCCCGCGGTCTGTCGTGATGGCCATTACATCGTCATTCTCGGTTTCACCGATGGTTTGAACTGCATGATAATTTGACGCCAAACTCACCTTACCCGACGTCAATTTTGCCACCATGTCTTTAGCGATAAATCCCCATAAGCGTGGCAATTGAATCTGTTTAATATCAAGATTCCCCACCACTTCTAATGGTGTTAATTGAACTTGGCCTTGCACATCAACGGTTCCTGAATCAGCGTCCGTCATATGAAGTTGATAATGGTTTGTAGGCACAGCATCCGTTAGCAAGCCTTGCGTTGAAAAAGCCCCTACTTCCAGATTAATGCTTGGGTATTCTAACTTCGCACCAGAAACACCATCCAAAAATTGGACATTAGCCTGAGTAATACGAGTGTGTTTTATTAGAACAGGAAACAACAGCGCATGACGATCAATAACCTCATCGGTTGGCTCTTCAACGATAGGATCTGATGCCGTTTTTTTCGCTATAGTGGTTAGAATATCGCTGAAGTTAAACACAAGCTCATCAGGGTTATTGAGTCGTTCAATATCCACAAATGGTTTATTAATGGTGATGTGCTCAACAAAGATGGCCGCATTGAAAACAGATTGCCAAAAATTAAGACGAACGCTGGCGTGTTCTAGACTAATAAAAGGCGTTGTATCTTCAAGAATCGCAAAGCCTTGAACATCCAGTTGTAGAGTAAAAGGGTTAAACGTAATGTCAGTGAGCGTAACTGGACGCTCTATTAATGCGGAAAGTTGTTCTGGGATTTGTTGCTTTGCAATATAAGGAACAAGCAAACCTAACATCGCGGCATAGAATAAATACGCAGTAAGAAAATAAGTGCTCCAACGGACAGCACCATGCAAAGAGCGAAATTTATCAACCGCTAATTTAAATTTGTTCGACATTATGACTAACTACTCCCACGTCTATTATCGAAAATAATCTGAATACGGATTATTTCTTACATAAGCGATCACTAACTAAATTCTGTAATTCTTGCTTTTGCCAAAAGTGACAAGAAACAAATTTTAAAAATTTTATCGTTAGTATTTTACGTTGTCCACCACTCTCACTGCATTCACTCTTAAAATCCAACTATATTTACTTTGGAACAAGAATCACAACGATTTATGTGCAAATTATGAGCACTTTCTTCTCACTAGAATCAAAAAGTAAACCGTGTCATAGTCATTCCATAATCAAAAACTAAAAACGTTGCTAGGATCATTCATGAATAAAACACACCTGATTAGCTCACTAATACTAGGGCTTTGCTCTGCCTCTGCTTTTGCAAGCGTCTCTCCACTCTCTTCATCACAGTGCCAAGCCATGATAAGTAACAATGTCATGGCACCAAAAGCCCCAGTGCAATGTGACCGTTTACGCAATGTGACCTTCACTCATTATAATTTTGAAGGAAAAACAGCAACAGGAAAAGTGGTGGTGCTTGATGCCGTGGCCCCTTATGTTGATCGCATTTTTAACGAGTTATATAAGAAAGGCTTTCCTATTGCTCAAGCACAACCCATTGAGCAATTTGGCGGTGATGATAATAAATCAATGGATGCAAACAACACATCAGCTTTTAACTATCGCCCTATTGCTGGCAAGTCTTCTCTTTCATTGCATGCTTATGGCGTTGCCGTTGACATCAACCCATTACAAAACCCATTTGTGGAATTTACCTCTTGGGGCACCGCAACATTCAAACCACTAAAAGGCCATGAATATGCGAATCGAATGCTGAATCGTTTGGGCAAAAAAGAACAACGTGGATTAGCAGAATCGGCCATTGCCACTTTCACCAATAATGGCTTTGTGTACTGGGGCGGATATTGGGATACTCCGATTGATTTTCAGCATTTTCAGACCAGTCGTGACATGGCTTATCTCATGACCGACATGCCAGAAAAAGACGCATCCACATTCTTCAAAAACTACGTAGGTTGGGTAAGTTCATGCCAACAAAATTATGGCTCAGAACAGATGGATACTTTCTTAGATTACAGCGCGTATTTAAAAACTGAATTGAACACAACCAGTTCTTTAAATCGTCTCTATAAAGCGAACCCTAATGCCGTAATGCAAGCAATAAATAAGACAGCAAAAGCCTCTCAGGCTCGCTGCTTTGGTTAATGGTAAAGCCATAAAGAGAGATCAAAGATTACTTTTTATTTACTGCGTTAGATTTATATTCCTTTGGTGATACCCCAAACCATTGTTTGAAGTTACGCGAGAAAATAGACACTTCCGCGTAACCCAAACTCAACGCTAATTCAGTGATGGAGCAGCTTGGATCACACAGCTGCTCAATAGCGATTTCTTTCCGTATTGATTGCAATATTCCTCCGTAAGTTAATGATTCAGATTTGAGCTGATTTTGTAAACTTCTCGGATGAATATTTAATGCATTAGCGACTAATTCAAGCGAACATTCTGACGAAGACAGCAAGCTTTTGATCACCATACTCACTTGATATCTAAGATCTGATGGGTAGTGTTTTTTTAATTCTTGGATATTTTTTTGAAGACATTCACGTATTTGATATTGTTCAAAATGAGGCGATTTATCTAGCCATTCAGAAGAAAAAGTGACCGCATCATGCACTGCAGAAAACTGAATGCCCTCCTTAAAATGCCCTAACATGTTCTCATGTTGAATCTCGGGTTTAATCTGCTTTAAAGATAAATAGAAATTTGATTCATGATTCCCCGTTAAATAACGTAAATTATTATAAATTAACCCTACACTTAATTGGGTAAGTTGATTATTCCCTCTTATTCCATCAAAAGAAAAATCAATAATAACCGTGGCTTTAAGACCGGATCTTATTGTATTTATATTAATTCCATCCGCATGAAGATAGAGGTACTTTGTAATATGAACAATGGCATCAAAAATAGTTAATTGCTGAGTCGCCGTTAACCCAAGATCACCAATCGTTAAATTACTTTGCGCTTCAGATAACAACAAACCAAATAAAGGTTCATCACAATGTGACGCGGTAATTTCTAATAATTCTGACACTTTTGAATAAGAGAGATACATATTTGGATCTCGTAATAACGCAGTACTTAATCCCACTTCTGACATGATATGAATAGGGTTTCTACCGAGGCGCTGTACTAATTTTTCATAGCCATCTAAAGCACCACTTCGAACTAAAAACATACACCTTCCCTCGTTAGTTTCGTATTTCATCAAAAATGCTTCGTAAAAAGTCAAACTTACTTTGTTACATATCAATAACATTATTGAACGAAAAGTAAAGACCAACACCAAATAAGTGATAGCTAAATAAGAACGTATATAAACACTAAGGAAAAATACATGAATCATTTTTCGTCAGCATTTATAACCGGAGCAGGAGGCTTTATCGGTCGACATTTAGTTGAGCGATTGCTTAAAAATAACGTCACTATCACGGCTCTAATGATGGAAGGTGAAGCCATACCAAGCCTATGGAATAACAAGGTCAATATTGTTACCGGTGACGTAAGACACTTATTACGAATGAAAGACAACCTACAACCTTGTGATGTTATTTTCCATTTAGCCGCTGTTGTCGGTGATTGGGGAGCACAGCAAGATCACATTGACGTAACGGTAAATGGTACAGAACAAGCCATTGAATTAGCCTTATTATGGCAATCTCACTTTATCGTCACAACGAGCGTTTGTGCCTATGCTAGCCAATTAGCGAAAGGCAAACTCGATGAACAAAGTCTGCTTGGTACCCCAAGTTCTCCTTATGAATTCTGTAAGCAAGAACAAGAACGAGTGACTAAAAACGGGGTTAAAAAAGGATTAAAAGCCTCCATCATTCGTCCTGCCAATGTCTTTGGAGTGGGAAGCGGCCCTTGGGTAAATACGTTATTGGATATGATGCGTAACAACAAACCTTGTATGATAGGCTCTGGAGAATGGGATGCTGGGTTAGTTCATGTTAACAATCTCATTTCTATTCTTATTGCCGTTGCGAATTCAACACATACCAACGGTGATATTTATCTTGCGGCAGATGGCTTTGGAGTTACATGGAAAGAATACATGACTCGTCTTGCACTCGTTGCTGATGTGCCACCACCCAAAAATATTCCACTGCCCTTAGCTCGAATTCTTGCCCCTACCTTAGAATTTATCGGTCATATTACTCAACAGAAAACGCGCCCTTTAATAACTCGTCAATCTTTTCGTTTAATGGGAGGAGCCAATGAGTTTTCAATAAAAAAAGCACAAAAAGAACTCGATTACTCTCCATTCATTACTTTTGATCAGGCAATGAATGAATTAAAAGCCCATTTTTCAAAACAGAAATAGATAGATAACACACATACAATTTATTTATCACTCATTTAATATTCGGTCATTTTAGTCAATAATTAAATGTCATTTAGGAAATAACATGAATTCTATTATAAAGAAAATAGGGAAATCAAAAGGAATCGTATTCCCACCTCAAATCTTAGATCAAATAGGTCTTGATTTGGATGACAAAATAGACATTGAAATTATTGATAACTATTTAGTGATAAAACCAATATACCCTCTTCGAGAATCAGAGCAAGATCGTAATAATTTAAACGAAATGTTTACAATGCAACGAGATTCTATTTTTAGAGAAGAACGTTTATATCAATTAGAGCAATACATACTCGCAAATAATAAAGAAGAATTTATCTATAAGAATAAATACAGTGATTCCTATTTATACGCTTGGCAAGAAAGAGTGTACCCTTTTCTCCATGACATTGATGATGCCACTATTGAATTTCATCATCAATTTTATACTCCCTGTTTCTATGTATCCAAAGAACAAGTGGACTTTTTAATTCAATATTTTGATGAAGTCGATTTGAACGATCAACGAATCCCCTCACTGCACCACTTAGAGCATCAGTTTATTAAAATAGACAAACTTGGATGGACCAAAATGAAATTGGTTAAAGCTTGCCGATACCTTTATCTCAATGGCATGTTTGACGATCATTTTTGGGGACAACTTTTAATTGATTGCCCTCCATCAGAAGCAAGAAGCATCACAAAACAATTCAACCGCAATGAACGTTAATCATAAAGTAACCACCTCCCTGAAAATACGATACAAAGTATGAATTCGTTATTACGCATTCATCTGCGTATTTTTACAAATAAACGATTAGAAGGAATTTATCATGTCTACAGAAAATATTTCACCCGTTGTCACCGATAATCTTGAATGGCTGCCTCTTCTTTTACCGGGCAGTGATGGTATTTATGTCAAAGTTCTGCGAGTGGAAGAAAACATTGGACGCGTCGTTGCCAAAGTTAAGTTTTCCCAAAACAGCTCTGCCCCTCGTCACTATCATTTTTGCCAAGCCGTGGCTTATACCATTTCTGGATCTTGGGAATACGATGAAGGCAAATTTAATGTCGGTGATGTCGCCGTTGAACCTGTAGGCAATTTACATCAAGCCACATCGACAGAGGGCACTGAGATGCTATTGGTGTTTGATACGGATAGCATTCATGGTCACCTACTCGACAATTATTATCCTGATGGCTCGGTCATACGCATTGGAGTCTCTCTATTTAAGCAATTAGAAGGAAAAAGCATGGCTGATATTGCCACCTTTGATCCTACGCCTTATATCGAATTTTTTTCCTCATATTCAGCCGCAGAAGACTCGCATTAAATCCTCAATTTAAGGTAGGTAAACGTGAATAATAAACCTTGGATATGCATTACCGGAAGTGCCAGTGGTCTAGGTCGATACCTCACTGGAAAATTATTGAATCAAGGGCATCAAATAATAGCGACCGACATTAATAAAGAAGCATTACAAACAGCCAGTAAAGAAGATAACTGGATAAGCCATAATCTTATTTTAGAAACATTAGACATAACGGTACTTGCAGAGTGGGAGCAACTGTTAGAAAGGCATGCGCCTAACGAAAACAGACAAGGAAACAAAGTTTTCTCACACCTCTTAAATATTGCTGGCTTTATCCAACCGGGGGACGCATTTGAAAACACCGTAACGCAGTTTAAAAGGCACCTCGATATCAACGTCATGGGCATGATTAATGGTTGCAGCGTTTTTCTGCCTCATTTCACAAAGCATCAACAAGGCCATATTATTAATATCGCTTCGTTTGCAGGGATATTACCGGTCCCCGGCGTCGTCGCTTATAGCACCTCAAAAGCCGCCGCTCGTAGCTTCAGTAATGGACTGGCTATGGATTTATATTTTACTAACTCCCCCATTAATGTGTCTTGCGTGTGCCCTGATTTAATCGCAACACCAATGATGGATAAGCAAGTGGGTTACGGTAAGCACTCTCGATTTGTATTCTCTGGAGACAAACCATTAACGGTTGAAGAGGTCGGTGATACTATTTTAACGACCGTCTGGCAGAAAAAACCAATTGAAGTCGCGTTACCACGTAAGAGAGAAATACAAGTTCGCTTACTTTCTCTTTTTCCAAACTTAATGCTACCTGTTTATAAATATTTAGCGAAAAAAGGAGAAAAGAAATTGGCTCGTTTGCAATAAAAAACATCAATAATGGCCACATAATGTGGCCATTATTGATTGATTATTTACATTGTATATTTTTCAAACGTCTCTTACTTTTTACTCTATTCATTCGCCGGATAAGGGTCATCAACTAACCGAATTTTATATTCATCATTGTCTTTATTTTTTGTTACGTAAACAAAAAACGTTTTAACCAAACCAGAGTCGCCTGGAATCCATCGATTATCTTCTAATATAAAATCCTTGCTTCCTAATACTCCTTTATCCCAAGACGATATTTGTACCGTTGCGGTTTCTCCTTCTGTATGTTTGTAATTAGAAAAATAAACGACATAAAGACCTGTTTGAATTATATTTGGATCACATGAAACGAGATAACGCTCAGGCCCATACCCTGTTGTATTATTTGTATCAAGATAACCAGATTCACCAATAGGGTATTCAAAATTAACAAGATCCCAAGGACCTAGAGGAAGCGGTTCTAGGATCGATAAATCCACATCCCCTAATCCACTCCATATTAACGTTGCTGTAAATAATCCAGTAGAAGCCTCCACTGACGGTGGCTCTAATGAATTCAATCCATCATCAATGTAATCCTTAACAGTCGTTGAAATCTGTAAATTTGGATTCATGTATATCTCTAACAATCCATGCCCTAAAAAGTCTTTTTCACCATTAAGCCCTGCGGGACGAAATAAATACGAGGGAATTAGCTCTGTAATATCGGGAACAGTACCAACAATGCGAAGACCATTGATCACTAAATCTAGATCGGCCAGCACATACTCCCCTCTCAAAGTAGGAGATGCAGGTGCGATATGAACAACCTTTACCGCTTCCTCTCGCGTATTTTGAGTTAAAGCATAGTCATACGCCACATTGACAAACAAATTACCTTGAGAGTGTGCGACAAAAAGCAGTTTTTTACCCTCGGTAATCCATGTGTCAATTCGCGTTTGTTGTTCTGAATAATTTTCTAATGTAGGAGGGTTTTCCATAAATTTTGTTAGAATTTCAACAGCTGCCGCTTGAGCAAAATCAATCAGTTCATCTCTAAGCTCAATCGCTGATGGAACGGCCGCAATAATGATGTTCCACCAATCACCACCACCATGAAGTGACTCAAAAAATAATTCATATCGCTCAGCTAAAAGCCCTTCTTGCTCTCGTAATCTTTGCTCAAATGTTTCTACAAAATCTTCAAATCCATTGGAGTAATTATATACAAGTTCATATTTAATAGGCTCGCCATCTTCGCTCTCTTCACCATGAATTTGCTTAAAATATCCAAGAGCTTGTTGAGCTTGGTCACTTGTCGTTAACACACCATTAAAAAAAACAAATACAACACCTTGAGCTTCACACTTTTTTATACTTATTCCTGCTTGAACAAAATTAAATGGATAAGTTAAAAGTACAAAAATAAGAAGTAAACGATTCATATTATTCATCACAAGCACCGTCGGGCAAACTAATTACCATTCCGTCAGAGGCTTTATCAACAGCTAAAGAAGTTAATAATCTTTTTTTTGTATTTTTAGTCATCGCTTCAATTTCATCAAACATAATACTAGGGTTATTCCTAGTCGCTCCTCCAAAATCAGTGAAATGAATAAATGTGCAATTAATGGCTTCTCCTATTGCAACATGAGCTCTTCGTATCGCATCTTTATCCGCAATATCAACAACCATACCCATTTGTATTGCCTTAGCTGTTTGCATTGCTGCCGTACGTTGCTTCGGTTCTTGGTAAGTAATTTCAATGTACTTTTCTATGTCATCCCTAATGCCATTATTATTAATATCTGGCCCTGCAATGTCATCGCTTCGATCTAACGTTGGTAGTTCACCCGTCACTTCTAATCCTGCAATTTTATCTTTAGGAGAGAGTTCATCATCACTGTCATTGCAACCAACAAGAGCAAGAGATAGAAGAATAAGTACTGTAATTTTGTTCATTTTATTTATCCGTTAATAAGGCTGAATAAATAACGATCTCATAGCTATGTATCTATAAACCAAGGCATATCAAAACTTAATTTCAAAAAATAATCACATAATTGCAGTAAATCATTTGAAATTTACGAAGAGAAAAAAGCAGAAAGAGGATGACGGGTTCTATTAAGGCAATTTTTTATAACGACATAAAAAATCCGATATTAATCACTTAATATCGGATTTTAAATTGTTAGAACAATCATTCAAGCATTTCAATTAATATATTACACCGTCATTTCAATGCTTATATGTGTGTCTTTATTATTCAATGATAATACTTATTTCCCAATACGGTTCGCAGTCCACACGTACAGTAATTCAAGTGCAATGGTTGCACCCGCTAATGCCGTAATGTCACTTTGATCGTACGCAGGAGAGACTTCAACAACGTCCATTCCGACCATGTTAATGCCTTTTAAACCACGGATAATTTTTAAAATCTTATCCGAGTTTAAGCCACCACACACAGGCGTACCCGTCCCCGGCGCGAACGCAGGGTCAAGACAATCGATATCAAACGTTAAGTACACTGGCTTATCACCCACAATGCCTTTCACTTGTTCGATAATTGCCTCCGCACTCATGTCATTTGCTTGCATTGCGTTGATAACATTAAAGCCGTGGCCTTCTTGTTTATACTCAGTACGGATACCAATTTGTACTGAATGCTCAGGCGAGATTAACCCTTCATTTGGTGCGTGATAAAACATAGTACCGTGATCATAACGGCTGCCATGACTGTAAGTATCAGTATGCGCATCAAAATGGATCAATGCCATCTCACCGTACTTTTTAGCATAAGAACGAAGTAATGGAAGCGTGATGAAGTGGTCGCCCCCTAAACCTAGTAATGTTTTACCACTATCTAAAATCGCATCAGCAGCGGCTTCAAGGCGTACAGTAAAATCTTCTGCATCACCGGTATCAAATACTAAATCACCAGAATCGATAACTTTAGTATGATCAAAGACGTTAAAGTCCCACGGGAATTTTTTGCCTTCCCACGCCAAATTAACTGAAGCACGACGAATGGCATCGGGCCCTAAACGCGCACCCGGACGACCCGATGTTGCCATGTCTAATGGCGCACCTAATACAACAATATCCGCATCATTATCAATTGGGTTTTGTACTAATGGACGACGCATAAACGTCATCGCGTTTGAGTACAATGAATAATCTGTTTTGGTAAATAAATCGTTCATTAAAAATCTTCCAAATAGGTGTAACCCATCAAGCCTTGCTCTAATTCTTCAAGCACGCTTTGTTGTTCTTCTTTTGCTACTTTAGCAGTGACCATGTCTTTGTAGTTTTGACGGATCAAATCCACATCGATATGCACATAACGCATCATGTCTTCGACGGTGTCACCTTCATTGATGTAATCAATATTGGCTTCACCGTTTTCATCAACATTCACAACCACACTGTGCGTATCACCAAAGAGGTTATGCATATCTCCCAAGATCTCTTGGTATGCGCCCACTAAGAAGAAGCCCATTAAGTACGGTTCATCAGGGTTCCATGCCGGCACTGGCAAGGTTGTTTCAATGCCTTGACCATCAACGTATTGATCAATAATACCGTCAGAATCACAGGTAATATCGAGTACGACGGCACGATGTTCATCTGCATTATCAAGGCCACTCAACGGCAATACAGGGAAAACTTGGTCAATACCCCATGCATCAGGCAACGATTGGAATAGAGAAAAGTTAACAAAGAACTTATCAGCTAAACGCTCACTCAATTCATCTAAAATTGGGCGATGGTAGCGGTTCTTTGTGCTCATTTTTACGCTTAACTCGTAGTTAATACGTAATGAAACTTGCTCTGCCCATGCACGGTGTTGAAGGTTAATCATCCCCGTTGCAAATTGATTATGCGCTTCAGAGACATCGCATTGTGTGTCGTTATAGATCTCAATTAAAGCGCGATCATCACTGCCATTTTCAAGCTGTTCTAAATTACGCCACATGTTGTGCAACAATAACGGTGCATCACAATGAGGGGCTTCAATCGCTTCTGGTGTGTAGCTTTCTGTGCCGATCACATTGGTAATTAACACCGCGTGATGAGCGGTCAACGAACGACCTGATTCAGAAATGATCACTGGCATTGGTTGTGAATATAACTGACAAATATCACCAATGGTGGTCACGATATTACGCGCGTATTCTGTCAACCCGTAGTTCATTGAGTTCGATGATTGACTACGAGTACCATCGTAATCGACCGCCAAACCGCCGCCAACATCAAGGTATTTTAGCTCTGCTCCAATATCACGTAATTCACAGTAGAATCGTGCCGCTTCACTTACGCCATTACGCACATCGCGAATGTTCGCCATTTGTGAGCCTAAGTGGAAATGCACAAGCTCTAGAATATCTAACTGGCCTTCTGCTTTTAAACGATCAATCACCGTTAATACTTGAGACGCAGATAAACCAAATTTAGACTTTTCTCCACCACTTGCTTGCCATTTACCCGCACCTTGCGATGCAAGACGGATACGCAAACCTAATCTTGGTGTTACTCCTAATGCTTTTGCTTCAGATAACACCAAATCTAATTCTGATAATTTTTCTAATACGATGAAAACACTGTGACCCAGTTTTTCACCGATAAGCGCCAGACGTACGTACTCACGGTCTTTATAACCGTTACATACAATCACTGAACTCGCTTTTTGAGCTAGGGCCAATACGGCTAATAACTCAGGCTTACTGCCCGCTTCTAAGCCTAATTGTTTCTGTTCTAATTGCGCTTGGCTTGCCAAGATCTCATCAACGACTTCCTTTTGTTGATTAACCTTGATTGGATAAACTAATAAATAATGGTTTTCATACTGATATTCATCAATCGCTTGGTTAAATGCATTACAAATACTATGCACACGCTGATGTACGATTTGAGGAAAACGAACCAAAGCAGGCAATCCAATATTTCTTTGCTCTAATTGATTCACAATATGACTTAATGGGACTTGATGATCAGTATCACTACGAGGCGAAACATATACTTCGCCATTATCATCAATACCATAAAAACCTTGGCTCCAATGCTTTACATTATACTCAGCACGGATGCGTTCCAAATTAACCGAATGTTCCAAATCTAGAGACCTCACACAATAGGGCCATCAACAGAAAATACCTCGTTGGAAGCGAGATAAAACCTGACAGTGATCGTAAGCCTACAACCATGTCCATGCGCATTAACTTATATAATTTACAACGAGTCCAATTAGGAATATTTATGGTGATAATCAAAAATATTGATTGTGACAATCTCCTTTTTTATCACCAAACTGTAACGGTTTATATCTAGCTCTTGTTTCTGACGCATTACTCAGTAAAATCACCCGCTCTATTTGCTGTGATATACCTTAATTATGCCTAAATTGAATCTGCACCGCCGTGATTATGTCTCTATCTTAGGGGGGGATATCTCCGCAGATGAATTAGAGCAAATGCTCAATCCTCACTTTGATAAACCAACAAATAAACTGACACCAAGCCCTTACTTAACCGATAAAAACATTACTCGTCGTTGGGATAAATTGGCTAATCCTGCGTTGCAAGCTGAGTTGCTTGATGTGCATACTCAAGCACAATCACATGTTTATGAAAAAAATATCGAACACTTCATTGGCACAGTAAAAATTCCTGTTGGACTTGCTGGACCTTTGCGTGTGAATGGCCTATTTGCCAAAGGCGATTATTTGGTTCCATTAGCGACCACAGAAGCCGCCTTAGTGGCCTCTTATAACCGCGGGGCACAACTCATTACTGCGTGTGGCGGAGCCAGTGCCATGTTATTAAATGAAGGCGTCACTCGTACCCCTGCCTTTGCTTTTTATAACTTAGCCGAAGCCGGACAATTTGTGGCATGGGCCGTTACTCAATACGATACCTTCAAACAATTGGCTGAAGCCACTACCTCGCACGGTAAACTCAGCGACATTAATATCAGCATTGAAGGCAATCATGTCTATTTGGTATTTGAGTTTTTAACCGGAGATGCATCAGGCCAAAACATGGTGACCATCGCGACTAATGCGATTTTTAACTACATCATAGATAACTCACCCATCGCTTCTGAAAATGCCTATTTAGATGGCAACTTATCAGGAGATAAAAAAGCAAGTAGCCAGTCTCTCCGCAGTGTTCGCGGTAAAAAAGTAACGGCGGAAGTGCATATTCCCGCTGAGCTGGTTAAGAAATACCTGCACACTACACCAGAAAAAATGATGCAATTTACTCAAATGAGTACGGTTGGAGCAACGCTCAGTGGCACGATTGGCATTAATGCTCATTACGCGAATGCACTTGCGGCGCTCTATATTGCGTGTGGCCAAGATGCCGCGTGCGTGGCTGAATCGGCGGTGGGGATGACTCGTATAGAAGTGGATAGAGATGGTGGTTTATACGCGAGTGTGACGCTACCAAATCTAATGCTTGGCACGGTTGGCGGTGGAACGGGATTACCGAGCCAAAAAGCGTGTTTAGAACTAATGGGCTTATATGGCTCAGGCAAATCACAAGCACTTGCTGAAGTATGTGCCACGCTATGCTTAGCAGGAGAGCTGTCTATTGTCGGTGCTTTCTGTGCCGGTCATTTCTCACGAGCGCATCATAAATTGGCTCGCTAGCAATAATTTTCTATCCATTTAGGAAAAGGCACTCACCATCATGAGTGCTTTTTTTATGTCTCAACAAAGATTAATAGATCATAAAATCGAGTTATCTCCTTCAAACAGGCCTGCCATTTTAGATTAACCGTCCATTATAATTCCGCATTTCATAAATGCGGAATTAGCAGCACTTTGAACATGGTGTATATAGAGCGGCTCTACATTATTAAATATCATAATAAAGATGATTAATAACATAAGGATCAACGCATGAAACGAATGATTACGGCGACATCCGCCTTAGTGACTCTTGCACTGTATACCGGAGCAGTAAATGCAGGACAGTATATGAACGGACACCGCGTAGAGCTAAAGGGGGATAAGAACATCGATTATCCCCAACTCTGTATTCGAATTAATAGAAAAGCTCAACGAATTCCATTGCTTGAAACCTACCAACAATTTCAGACCGACTATCCTGATGATACTACCGCTGAATTACTAAAACGAATGGTGGCTTGGGCAGATTCAGGAGCGGTTGGTCATACCTGGGTTGATCTTTTTTATAAAGATGACAATGGAAAAATTAAAGCCGATGGATACGGTTTTGGCAGTGATGGTAACCAAGAAACCCGAGAATTCAGCTTTCAAAAATGTGTGCATATTGAAGACAAAGATCATGAGCAGATTAAACAGGAAATGAATGATAAACAAGAAGCGCTATATGTAGAGAGCAAAGAAATAGCCAAGTTGTTTTTTAATATTGGAAAAGATTGGAATGGAGGCCGATACACACTCTATGGAAATTGTGCGTGGTTTGCAGGAGAGCTGTTTAATTCACTCGTGCCTAAGAAAGAAAAAATTAACTTTGCGCAAGCTTTTGATTGGTCAACGATTGTCCCAACACTTTTACCGCTAAGTAAATTGAAAGATCTTCCTGATCCCGGCTACATTGCTGAGAGTTTATCCCAAACAATAAATAGTGCAGGTTGGTACGATAACGACAATGCAGGTTTCGGAAAAATCACTGGTGATACCTTCATTATTGCCGATGCCGACGGTCTCGTTACTGGGCCAAGAAGTATCATTGACTATTACCCAGGGTTAAAAGATTACGCCACTTTTATCTCGGCTGGCTATTACTCTGAATCACAAAACAGAATGCATTTCTTCACCTACAATCTGAAGCAAGATGTTGAAATAACAACTAAACCTTTCTCATCTGACGCCTCTTTTAAAAACATAAATCAAAAATTCGTCGCGGCATTTCATCACCCAAGTGATGATACGATCGGGATGGCGATAACAGAAGAGGGAAATATTCTAGATATCGACTCTTTAGAAAAAATGGAGAATTCTGCATTGCAAGAATACGCAGGTGAAATAACCGCAGCATCAAACTACTTTGAAGGCGATAAAATCCTAATTTTACTCCGACCCGATGGTAACCAATACGATGATCATCAATCAAATGGCGTTCGATTTGTTAAATACGATTTTGAGCACGATAAAGTGTTAACCGAACCGAAACTCGCAGAAAACTTATCTGGTTTTGATTTTTTTAAACTTCAGTAATGGTTGAAAGAAGCGTATAAATTGATAAAAAGGCACTTTTATGAGTGCCTTTTCATTTATTAATTGTCTCGTCTTCCTCTATTTTTGGTCAACGATGATCAATTTATCAGTATCAAACCCTAATGATTTTGCCGTATCTTTAAAACGCTCAATCACTTTAGGATCAAGATCTTTATTTCTTGATAGTAGCCATAAATAATCTAAATCAGGCCCCGACACAAATGCATATTCATAGTTTTCTTTGTCTAACTCAAAAATAACGTATGAACCATAAAAAGGCCCAAAGAAAGACACTTTTAAATAGCCTTCATCTGGTTGATTAACAAATTTAGCTTTGCCAAGCGCTTCGCTCCATTCGTTATCTTCTGCCGAAAATCCCTTATTAATAACCTTAACCGAGCCGTCATCGTTCACGCTGTAAGTCGCACTAACTTGACTTAACCCACGCTCAAACGAATGATCCAATCTCGCAATTTCGTACCATTCTCCAAGGTAGCGATTAAGATCAAACCCTGAAATAGGCTGAACGTCTTTTGGCATCCCTAAACAACCACTTAGCATCATCAACGTTGCGCCTATAACACCAAATTTTGTTATCTTCTTTATCATCGTTAACTCCATTAACTTTATCTCTTTATTATTACGAACAGTCCGTGTAAAAAGATCACTTACCACGATTATTTTTATCACACCTATTTAACGCCATCCATAAACATTGCCTGTAAATATGATGTTGCCGCGGTTAAACGAACGCTTTCACTACCAATAGCATCAATAGAACCTAATTCAACATCACATGTTTAATGCATTAAGTCAGAACCTTAAAGATCAACCGAGAAGGTATTAAATTGGGGTGGTTTATCATCCCAAACGTTACCAATTAAAGTCTGTTCATACCCATATTTATACAAGTGCTGCATGTAAGTAGAATCAAACGGCTGATCAGGGTCTTGCTCTACCTCCAATGCCATATCACTTTCCATGTGACTAAAATAGAAATCAATGTTTGAGCGCTGCGCCAAGTTATAAATTCGCATGACATCTCCTCGACCTTGATACTTAATTAACGTAGATAATGAGCGTGAAGCAACGTAATTTAAATTCAATTCTGGATCATCGACCTTAGGCTCAAACTCCCCATTTCTTATTACATAAATATGATGATTCTTATTTTGGTTATTCACTACTGATAAAGAATCAGAGATTAAAAAAACTTGTCTTGTTACTCCTCCATCAACATGAAGCTCTTGGTAAGTGTCGTCTTTTCCTTCCACATTAATCCGCACCGCTGGAAACGCTCCAGGAATGGACGCTGACGCTAAAATAATGTCTTCAAATAAACGCTGGCTCTCGTCAGATTTTAACGCTGCAATCTCTCCCATGTTCCAGATCGACAATCGTTGGCTGCCTAAATCGGTTGTACCTACCAATAACAAGCGACCTTGAGCATTATATTCAGCCACTTTATCGAGCAATTCTGTTGTGACAGTTTCTCTTATTGTGTTTTCAAGTGGTGAACTGTCTAACAATGCCGTTCCGCTTAGCATATTGAATATACGTTTGGTAATAAAAATATCGTCAGTTTCTGTTGTGGTATAAAATTCGGTGAGTTCATCATCATAGTCTTCTCCTAAATACGCAAACACCGCGATTAATGCCCCTGTACTTACCCCTGTCACAATATCAAAGTCGGGTCTTCCACCCATCTCGCTCCATGCGGTTAAAATGCCTGCACCATAAGCCCCATTTGCGCCACCACCAGATAACGCTAAATAATGATGATCGTCTTTTTCTTGTTGGAAATGAGATAAGTACACTTCATCAAAAAACAGATCACTGCTGTCACCCCAGTAGCGTAAATTGTCTTTTCCTAAAGGATAAACCTGATCGCTTTGTTCACTTGGAACGGCGGTGAAAGGAGCGCTAGCTGAACAACCAATTAAGGATGTGGTGCATAAAATAATAAAAGGCCATTGCCTAAGTATCGAAATAATGGACATAAATTCATTCTCTTTATGTTGAAAACACGTAATAAAGTACATAAGAAACGGTACTTTAATAGCAGTAATAACGTGGTAATTTGAGGCCACTCTCACCGTGAACTATCAATGAACGTTCACGGTGTAAGTCATTTACTATGTGACACTAAATCTCCCACTCTCCACCCAGAGCTTTGTGTAACCCCACCACTGATTGCGCCGTTTGTAACTTAGCGGCCACGACTCTGTCTTTCATCATATTATGTTGTCGTTGTGCATCTAATACCGACAGATAATCAATCAAGCCTGCATTGTATAAAGCATTGGCTTTGCTTAACGCGGTCTCTGTTTGTTGCTGTGCTTCGGTAATGCTTGCTTGGTATTTCTGGCTGTTACCATAAGCAAACAGCAACGTTTCTACTTCTGCAAAGGCGCCATTTACCACGTGTTGATAAGTAAGAACGGACGTTTCAAGACGCGCTTCTTGAATATCGACCATTGCCTCTCCTCGACCACCATCAAATACCGTCCAACTTACGCCTGCACTTGCCATCCAACCAAATGAACCACTGTTAAATAAATCATCAAAATCTCCTGCAACTAATCCTGGCGTACCCGTTAAAAACAGTTTTGGATAACGACTTGCGATAGCGGCACCTAACTCTTCATTCATTGCGGCTATTTCTCGCTCTGCCATGCGAACATCAGGACGACGCTGCAATAAATCTGACGGTAACCCGAGAGGAATAATCCCCGTTAATTCAGGCGTAACCTGTTCAGGGTTCTCCTCACCTAAATCGAGTGAACTGGTGCGTTGACCTAACAAAATAGCCAGTCGCTGCTTGTGAATATTCGCTGCAATGTCTAATTGAGGAATAATCGCCTCTGTCGCCGCCAGCATGGCGCTTGCCTGAGAAATATCAAGCTCTGAGCCATAACCGTTATCAACCACTTTTTTCACCAGTTTCAACGTGCTTTTTTGATCTTCAATCGTTCCCATTGCAATCGCTTTACGCTCTATTGCGCCGCGATATTGCAAATAGTTACTTATCACATCAGCCGTCACCAAGGTGTTTAACCCACTACGGTAAATCTCGACTTGTTCTTTTCTTATTTCAGCGGCATCTGCTTGGCTATCAATACGACCAAATAAATCCATTTCCCAAGCAATGGTGGCCCCTACACCAAAGCCATCTTGCTGTTGATCCATTAATGCCACGCTAGAACCAACAAGAGGTTGAGCCGCAGCAGGCACTCCAATAGGCGAAACAGCAGTGCCTAATAAAGGATCATTTTCACTGATTTGATAATTGACATACCCAGCACCAAGACTGACGGTTGGTACTTTAAATGACGACACCATTTCATGGTAAGACTCGGCCATTTTAATGCGCTCAGAAGCAATTCGTAACGGAATATTCTGCTGCTGTGCGTCTTCAACCAATTGATTTAATATTGGGTCATTAAACCCTTTCCACCACGCTTGATCACTTGATAATGTTTGTGAGCCATTTACGCCTTCAATCTGGGTATAGGCTTCGCTCATCGTCATTTCTGGTGGAGTATAATCTGGCGTCATGCTACAACCTGTCAGCATACCAGCCAAGAATAACGCTTTTGTTATTGTCGATACTTTATGCATTTTCATGACTAATACCCTTCATGTTAAGTTCATTTTTGATTGACGCCATTTCCACATTTACATCGTTATTTGAGCGATCATTTTTATAGAACAATTTATACATTGCAGGCATTGCTAGCAGTGATAAGAACGTTGCCGCAGCAAGGCCACCAATAATGGTTGCTGCCATTTGGTCGAATAATCTATCTGATAATAATGGGATCATGCCTAATGCAGTGGTTAATGCACCTAATGAAATCGCCATGGTTCTGTTTAGCGTTGCGTCTTTAATCGCATCATCTAATAACTTGCCCTGCTTACGTTCTAGTTCAATTTGGTCCATCAATACAATGCCGTTTTTCACTATCATGCCAGACAGCGCTACTGCACCAATTAATGCCATGTAACCGAAAGGCTTATCAAATAACAGCAGACTTAAACTTGCCCCCGTCGCCGCCAAAGGCACTGTAGTTAGAATAATCACAGGCTGCTTAAAGCCGTTAAACATGGCCACCAAAATAATCACCATAAAGATCAGTGCTTTTGGCAGTTGTGAGAAGGTATCCATGATTGAGCGATGTTCATCATAATATTCCCCACCCCACTCTAATGTGTAGCCATAAGGCAATTGAATCGCTTCAATCTCTTCGAGCACTTGTGAGCGAACTTGCGCTGCGGTTTTTTCTGTAATCGCCGCTTGCGCCGTGATTGATGGCACACGATCACGTCGCCAAATCATGCTTTCTTCATTTTTCAATTCAAAGCCATCAACAACTTGCCCTAATGGTACAGAATGAATACCTAACAATGATTTTACTGGGATAGTTTCTAATGATGCCATGCTTGATTCTGGGCTTTTTAATAGTAATGGAATTAACTCATCACCTTGCTGCATTGCCCCTAATATCATGCCATCTGACGAGCGTTTTAATGCCATTGCAATATCGGCACGATTAATCCCCGCACGACGCGCCTGTTCTTGGTTAATGATGGGTACTAATACTTTACTGGTTTGACGCCAATCATCACGCACGTACTTGGTGTATGGGTTCTCGTTAAAAATCGCTTGAGCTTCTTGAGACAATCCACGTAATACATCTGGATCTGGCCCTGTAAATCGCGCTTCAATGCTGAACTTATCTTTCGTTGCCAGTTTCAATGAACGGAATCTTGGTTCAGCTTGAGGAAATTCACTCTCTAACCACGCATCACCACGTTTAATTAACGGTTTAATTGCGTCGTAATCAGCCGTATTAATCACGATTTGACCATAACTTGGGTCAAACGGTTCTGGCTCTACCGTCACTGAGAATCGCGGAGCACTTGCGCCCACATAGGTTGAGATTAAATCCACTTCAGGTTGTTCTAATAACCACGCTTCTATACGCTTCATGTCTTTTGAGGTTTCTTCAATTTTAGCGCCATTTGGCAACCAATAATCAAGGAATACAACTGGACGATCCGAACTTGGCATAAAGTTAACCGAGATTTGAGGGATAACCACCGCCGTCATCAGCAGCAACGGAACCACCGCAGACAACGCTTTTTTAGGATTATCGACTGTCCAACCTATCACCTTTTTAAAGCGACTTGGCTTCACTACCTCTTCACCGCCCACTTCAGGTTTTAGCCATAACCAACACATCAGTGGCGTAATGGTCATTGCAACAAGCCATGAAAGCAGCAACGATGAACACATGATTTTAAACACAGACCCGGCAAACTCAGCCGCATCGGTTTGAGAGAATAACACCGGGCTCGCACCCATAATGGCAATGAACGTTGCCCCTAATAATGGCAATGCTGTTTCCTGAATACAATCGGTCGCGGCTTTGGTTTTTTCAATGCCACTTTTTACTTTTGAGGTGTACATATCGGTAATAACAATGGCGTTATCAACCAACATACCCAGAGCTAAAATGAAGGTGCCTAATGAGACTCGCTGTAAATCAATACTCGCTAGGTACATATAAACAAGCGTTAATAAAATCGTAACGAGCAAACTGGTTCCAACAATGGTCGCACTTTTGAATCCCATAAAGATCCACAATACAACGACAACAATCAGCACACTTTCTAATAAGTTTAAAACGAAATTATCAATCGATTTTTGTACTTCATCGGGCTGAAAAGCAACAACCCCAATTTCAACGCCAACAGGCAATGTTGATTGATACTCAGCAATGACTTCATCAATACTAGAGCCTAAACTCACTACGTTAATGCCACTCACAGGGCTCACCGCTAACGTCACGGCATCAATGCCATTATAACGACTTAGAGATAACGCAGGCGTTTGATAACCCATTGATACATCTGCAACATCTTGTAATCGGATAAGTCCCGTACCTAGCTCACTTATCCCCCCTTTTAGGGTGAAATTTTGAATATCTTGCAGCGATTGGAATGAGCTACTTTGATCAATACGAATACGTTCATGACCTGCTGCCATACTGCCTGCATCGAACACCATGTTTTGGCTATTTAATTGGTTCAATACTTGAATGGTAGATAAGCCGTAAGCCGCTAAACGCTCATCGGTAATATCAATATTCACTACTTGGTTTTGAACGCCATGTAGCTCAATTTTTTTAATCCCATCGACGGTTTTTAAACGACGTTGTAATTCTTTCGCGTATAAACGTAAATCGGCAGGTGACGTATCTTCTCCATAAACAGAGAAAAGCATGCCGTACACTTCAGAAAATTCATCTTGCACAATACTGATCTGTGCTGTGGCCGGTAAACCAAGCTTCACATCCGAAACTTTACGGCGTAATAAATCCCATTCTTGAGGTAATTGCGTTGATGAAATCGATTCTTTCAAATCAATAAACACCATCGACATACCCGGTTTAGATAGCGATCGTAATTTCCAAAGCGATCCCATTTCTTGTAATTTGGTTTCAACTTTGTCTGTCACTTGCTGTTCAACTTCTTCAGCAGAAGCGCCAGGATATAGCGTGACAACCACGGCACTTTTTACCGTAAAGCTTGGGTCTTCTAATTTACCCAATTTAAAATACGATAACCCACCCGCTATCACACACAATACCGTAAAGAAAATAACGAAGGTTCGTTGTCTTATAGCAAATTCAGCTAAATTCATCATAACCTCCTATTGAGTAACAAAGCGCAGTTGACCAACAGGGTCACCGTCTTTTAGATAATCAGCGCCCGTAACCACCACTTTATCGCCAACCATTAGTCCCGTATTAATACACGCTTGGTTTGCATCTAATGAAGCCAGTTCTACGTGTCTGCTTTCAATTTCACTGTCATTCGCCAATAAGACTCTTTGTTCACCTTTTTGGCCAATAAGCGCAGAATAAGGCAAGCAATATGCATTATTTGAATAAGCAAAAGGAACCGACACTTTTACGGCTTTACCAGGAAGTAAATAAGCCGACTTTTCTGACACATCAAAGCCGTCTAATTGAAAAGTGACTCGGTAGGTTTGCTTAATAGGATGAGGTTGCGTTCCGACCTCTTTTAATGAGGCACTGTAAATCTGTTTTTCTTGATACCAACTAATATTGGCACTTTGATTTTCTTGGAATAAATGCGCGAGGTTTTCAGGTACATCAATCACCGCTTCTAACTGGTTTGGTTGGTGTAAGGTAAATACGCTGATCCCCGGAATGGCTTGTTCAAACTGTTCAAATTTTTGATTCGAGATCACGCCATCAAATGGGGCTTGTAATTCGGTATAACCTAACGCATCGTTTGCTCTGATTAGGTTTTGTTTCACCACTTTTACCATTGCAGCACTGCGTTTGTAGCCGCTTAATGCGCGATCAAGGTTCACTTTTGCTATTGCATCATCTTGCGTCGCTTGTTTTACTCGAAGGTATTCTGATTTTGCTAATTGATGTGCGGCTTTGGCTTCACTTAATCGCGCCTCTATTTCTAATACTGATATTGTGTAATCGTGTGGGTCTAACCGCGCAATCACATCCCCTTTAGAAATACGTTGGCCTTCTTGTACTAAGATTTGATGAATTGTGCCAGGAACACGGAATGACAACTCCGCAGTCTCACTGGCTTGTAACGTACCAGAAAATTGTTTAATGCTATGAGTTTGTTGTGTGCTTAATTCTACAACTTCAATTGGACGAGGTGTTTTTTCTACCACCAAAGACTGAGTTTGGTTACAGCCAACCAACGCTACGCTAGATAACGCTAATACACTTATTAATTGTTGTTTTTTCATCACTGACTCCTAAGATTTTAGAGTCAGTGTATAGATATAAAGGAGTGAGATAAGCCAGTAAACGCGACAAACACTGTCTCAAGATTCAGGACAATGATACAAGCTTCGGCATTTCGATTAATAAATGGTCAATCAATAATCGAGTGACTCGGGATATCCCTTTTTTTTCAGGTGACAGTAACCAAACATCCTCATTTGCAGAACAATAATCTGGCAAAATATGAATGAGCTGCCCATTTCGTATTTCATCCCCAATAAGCATTGGCGGTAAAAAGCCAATTCCACGCCCATGAATAATGGAGTTTTTCACAAAACCAATGCTGTTACTGGTTAATTTAGTCCCGACCTGTAGATGTTCATCATTCAAATGCCATTGGTTTTCTATTTCACCATTTGGCCAGCGATAACAAACACAATCGCAGTTTTCAATATCTTGTATTTTATTTATATTCGGATTCAGCGCGAGATACTCAGGGCTTGCGACTAAAATTCGTTTCAATCCAAATACTTTTCTCGCAATAATATTACTGTTGTGTAATTCCCCTCCATGTACCGCCAAATCTAATCCTTGTGGGTACATGTCTAGAAAACCATTATTAATAATACGAATATCCAACTCAATGTCTGGGTACTTATCTTGAAATGAAAAGATAATGTCTTGCAGCGGGCCATTACTTTCTGGAAGTAAACCAAATTTGATTTTACCCTTCGGAGAATCAGATATTTGTTGAGCCGCATCATTGGCTTGTTCTAGCGCCTCTAACGCTTTCAATAATTTTTGATGATAAGCCTCACCATGTTGCGTCAGAGATAATTGTCGAGTAGTACGAAAAAATAACGAAACACCTAAATGCTGTTCTAACTCACTTATTCTACGGCTTACGTTCCCTCTTGGTAGATCCAAGGCATTAGCCGCCGCAGTAAAACTGCCAAGCTTAACAACCACGGTAAATAAGGTTAAATCTTCAACTTTCATCTCTAGTCCTCAATGAGCAAGCACCGACTGTGTCATAAATATTGTGACAATTCTAGTCGCTTTTATAAGAGGAATAATGAAATAGCAACGACTGAGAGCTATATAACAAATTTGTTATGCTTTGTATAAGCAATGGCAATTAACTAGAAACCTAAAGATCCATAAGATATAGAGGCAGGTAAAGAGGTAAACGCCACAAGAATTTTGATGGTTATAGAGATCGCAGCTGATTAGTTATATTAGATTTACCATCTTAAAAACCGTACAATTAACGCTATATTTTTAGTGCTACTTTACGTAGTTCGCATGAAAAAAGATAGGTAGACAAGTTTGCATACATTAGCGCAGTTACAATCCGGTGAGTTACAAGGCATTACTCGACTTCAATTAAGCGAGAACTTAACAACGTTCCCCCTTGAGATTTTGTCTCTTTCTGATTCATTAGAAATCTTAGATTTATCGAATAATCAATTAACGACGCTACCAAAAGAAATCACCCAATTACCTAAATTGAAAATATTCTTTGCATCAAACAACCCGTTTACTGAATTTCCTAAGGTACTTGCACACTGTGAAAACCTAGAAATGGTTGGCTTTAAATCATGCCAAATTAGTGACGTCCCTGAAAACGCGTTTCCAACAAAATTGCGTTGGTTAATCTTAACCGACAACCAAATTGAAGCATTGCCAAACTCACTGGGTGATTGCCACTTAATGCAAAAGCTCGCCCTAGCTGGCAATAAGCTAACAACATTACCAAGTAACTTATCTCAGTTATACAACCTTGAATTACTTCGTATTTCGGCCAACCAATTAACCGAATGCCCAGAGCAATTGTTGGATTTACCAAAACTGGCGTGGTTTGCATTTGCGGGTAATCCATTCTGTAAATCGGATTTAAAAGTAAAATCAGTACCTAGCGTAAACTCGGCAAGCTACACATTAGAAAAAGTACTCGGGCAAGGTGCTTCTGGCGTGATTTCTAAAGCACATTGGAATAACGAACAAACGGATTTCCCACAAGACATTGCTGTTAAAGTCTTTAAAGGCGAAGTAACGAGTGATGGCTACCCAGAAGATGAATTACAAGCGTGCTTAAAAGTGGGCAATCACCCAAGCGTAGTGCAATCTTTAGCCCAAGTGAATGAAGATAACTATTTAGCATTAATCATGTCATTGATCCCTGCTCATTATAAGAATCTAGGTTTACCACCAAGTTTAGAAAGCTGTACTCGTGATACTTTCCCTGAAGGGTTTAGCTTGTCGTTAGAGCACATCAATAAGATGGTTGCAGAAATGCGTAACGTGTTTGAACACCTGCATGATAACCAAGTCTGCCATGGGGATTTATACGCACACAACACGTTGTTTGATGAAGAGGCGAATATTATCTTTGGTGATTTTGGCGCAGCAAGTATGTATCACATGCTGACTGATCCACAACAACAGAAAATCAGAACCATTGAAGAACGCGCTCTGAATTACTTTGTAGACGATTTAATGAGTGTTTGCGTTAAGTAATCATAAAAACAGCCCTTACAGTTAAGGGCTGTTTTTATCTGGTTACTCAACCGTTTAATTAATTAACCAATAACTCTCTTTTTGATTATTGTGAGACAACGTATAAATTAGAGGCTCCCGGTCTTTTTCCATAATCCAAATAATGGTAATTAATTCTTCACAATGATTCGCGACACGAAGTTCAAACTCACCCACTCCTTCGTTTAAATTTCCTTTAAGTAAACACATATCAAAGTCTACTTTAGATAAATCCCCTTTCGCTATACTGTTATCACAGATAGAGATAAATGCTCGTTTGGTCGATGTCTCCGAAATATCCACGTCAATATCAAGATTATAGACAGAATGAAGGCTGTTCTCTGCACCAATTTCTAAATCAAAAACCGACATAGGAGAAGTAGAAGGTGTAGGTGTTTCAGACGGTGAAGACCCAGATGGATTTGTTCCTCCCTGTCCTCCAGAACCGCCACTCTCACTATTACATGCAGCAAGAAGGCTAAGGATAAATATTAAAAATAAGCGATTCACTTTGTTTGTTATACCATTCATAACATTTCTCCTTAATCTATATAGATATTGCTAGCCGTGGGATTCACATACCAATCTGGAGCGGTTTGTCCTGTTGCATCTTGAGCAAAATCAGCAAATTGTGGATAAGCCTCTAGAATGCTGACAGATTCTATTGGGTGTTTCCAATCTAATGGAATTTCAATCGCCCATGGAAGGCCGTTACTGGTGTGGAAGTACGTACCATTCCCTGCGTTTGTCGCATCGTCACTTTTCCCAATGTATCCATTATCAAATTTTGACGTTGGCATTTGATTTTTAAGGTGTACTTCTACGTTACGTCCAGGATGCCCACCACTCACTTGCAGCCCATATTCACCATAATAATAACCAGGTGTAGCAAAAATAAATGGGTCGTAAGGGAAGTCCGGCATCTGTGCTTGGGGAATAGGTATCGCCAATGGAATAATTAAAGACCAATTTGGGCGATGATCAGTACCACACCCTGATTCAGTACGGAACATAGTACAACCATCATCTTCTCCTGATTCGGTAAATGACCAGAGATCTTCATGAACAATAAGTACCGCATCTAAAGTGCCACTTTCGAGTACGTCTACATTTTGCAACTCACCATCGATGAATAATTTAACCGAACGAGACTTTATTTTACTTGGGCTGATACCGGGCAAACGAATCGCAAAACCTGAGTGGTAAATGCCACCAAGAGCGGCGATTTTACCTTCAATTTTAAGCTGTATCACTTTATTATTGTGACTAAACTCCGTGTACTTAACATTCATAAGTACGTCATTCATATCGTAGTCACCCACCTTTGGATATTGATCTTCATAAGCGAACGTTGTATACCCAGAGCCTGCTGGATAAAGCTCAACAGAAACCCCTTGATCGGTAACGGTTACGGGATAATCCTCAACTTCACCCGCACTCACCCCTCCATTTGGGCCAATATCATAAGAATGACTTAAACGAAATCGAGCCCAAGTATCCCCACTAAGCGCCCAACTCGGAACCTCAAAGTAAAGCTGATTCTGCCCATCATCAACCCATTCACTGTTCAAGATGATTTCATCGTCATTAAATTCACCATCTTGATCCCAGTCAATCCAAGCACTAAGTACTCCTTCTCCATCGGCCCCATCAACCTCTGCGTAAATGAAACTTGTTTCTTCAATTTCAAGCGGAACAGGAAAAGAGATACCATCGTCATCATTACTTAAATCGGACGAGTCATCAGAAAGTGGGTACGCATACGCTTCGCTTTCTCCATCAACTATCGCCCCTAATTTTAAACCTGAAATCGCATGACGAGCACCAAAAGAATCATACAATGTGCCATAGGTATCCGGTGCATCACCAAAATCACTGTTTTCATTTTGTCCTACAGGCGCAAACGCACAACGTGCTCCATCATTTGAATTACTTGATGGACCATAAGCAAAAAAAGCCGAGCTAGAATTTGAATCATTTATACTGACGATGTAAATATAACCATTCCCGTTGTTACTAAGATAAAGGTTTCCATCCACATCAAAATACTGTGCTCCAAATGACAAACTATGACCAACACTGCTACTACTGATAACTTGATTTAGCTTGGTACTACCGCCCGTACTTGGATCGATTTTATACAGATAGCCGTAATTATCGACACTGTAAATGATGCCGTCATCTGGGTGGAAAGCCATATCTAGAATACGAAGATTACCAACCGTAGCTGAACTAGCTACTTTAGTCATCTCTAACGTATCGAGGTCAATTCGAAAAAAACCTTTATTGACTCGATAGCCATACCATGCATTTTCAATGGTAGAGACATCACCTACATAGAATGAAGTTGGACCAACCTGCAGATTAGAAACAGACAAAGGGGTTGAAATGAAGTCAGAACCTATTTGAGTAAGCGTTTGCGCACCATAATCCCATCCGTAGATATAATCATCATGAACGTTGTAGCCTATCCCATTAATTTTCCCCTCACCTACTTTCCAAGACAACGTATTATAACTACCTACATCAAGGCTTATGCCATAGGCTACAGGGGTACCAGAAGGATTCTGCACCATAAACGCTTGGCTCGGGCAGGAAGTAAATGGAATGGCGGCTTCTAAGTGAGTACTAAACCCTGACGCGATACTTAATGCAGCAATATAGGGTATTGAATAACTTGGCTTCATAATGTTCCCTCATTTATACTTTGTCTATAATGAGGTGATGCATAGTCTGTACCATTATATCAACCAACTGATTCTAAAAGAATTTATATTACAATTCTCAATATGATAAGCATTAATATTCTTTTTGAGAATCAAACTGATAACATTTTAGTTATATTGTCTATAATTTGATCTATACCTGACGTAAATCTTCACGAGCTGAACTTAAAACTAAACTCAATAAGTACGAGTGCTTCCATATTACGTAACAATTGAGGGTCAACATTAATTAGAGAAACGACCATATAACTGGGATTTACAATGTAAACAGCGTAATTTAAGCTCGCGTCTATATTACCGAAGAGTTAAGCCATGAATACCGACACGCTATCATCAGCAATACCAAATTACATTCTGCGTTTATTGTCAGTAAAAAAACCACTGACGCACAAAAATCATGGCAACTTGCTCTCTATCAACACGATGAAAAAGATAACATTGAAGTGAGTTTCCATCGTCATTAACAACGTTAACACACGTGCATTTTCTATCAATACGAAATAAAAATGGCTTCGATTTGATAGAAAATCGAAGCCATTACCGTATTTTAAAAACTTACGTAATGTTATTTTTGGAACGGATACACTGAACCAAGTTGCATGATCTGCGTTAACTCATCTAATGCTGCACGAGATTCTAATAGCAATTGAGGATCCGCAAGATCGTTGTCTTCAATGCGATCACGATAGTGTTTATCTGCCCACGCATTCAACGTTGAAAATAACATATCATTCATTAATGTCTGTTGGTTTACAGCCTTCTGCTCTGCTTCATTCAATACGACACGTAAACGAAGGCAAGCTGGCCCCCCCCCATTTTGCATACTCTGTTTTAAATCAAAGGTATGTAACTCATCAATGCCACGTTTTTGCTCCACAAGCTCGTTTAAATAAGCCCACACTCTTGGGTTCTCACGACAATGTTGTGGAAGAATGATCAAGGTTTTACCATCCGAC
The DNA here is from genome assembly GCF_963890165.1 of Aliivibrio sp. SR45-2. Taxonomy (NCBI): domain Bacteria; kingdom Pseudomonadati; phylum Pseudomonadota; class Gammaproteobacteria; order Vibrionales; family Vibrionaceae; genus Aliivibrio; species Aliivibrio sp. SR45-2. The sequence continues at coordinate 65,460 of NZ_CAWPRC010000044.1, forward strand.
TTTGTTACTAATTGGCTATTGAACAAATACGTTTCTACGGCATCTTGAAGAGAGACTTCATCAGTTAGCACCTCAATAACATTAAAGCCAGAACCATAAGAAGCACTTAAATCAGACTTCACTTGTTCTTGATTCAAAAACGCTTGTTGATGACAAAATAACGTATTCTTATTACCGACAGCAATAACATCATTATGGAAAACCCCTTGATCGATAACATCAGGGTTTTGTTGTGCAAACACAGTAAATTTATCACGCAAACCGTGTGTTCTTGCTATCGCTTCACTGGCTTCCAGTGTTTGTCGCGCAGGGTATTTTTTAGGTGCAGGGTAACGGTCATTAAATGCACTCTTACCAAACACAAAAAACTCAACACCTTGTTCACCGTACTCATTACAAAAACGCGTATGGTTCGCTGCGCCTTCATCACCAAAGTAATCACTGTGTGGCAAGGCTTCGTGATGTGAGAAGTGTTTTTCATCTGCGAACGTGGCTTTTAGAATATTGCCTGTCACTTCATCTTCAATTGAGCGATGAAATTTATTAATGAGGTTTGCGGGCGTAAAGTGAATTTTTCCATCCGCCGTATCAGAGCTTGGGGATACTGTCGCTGCGTTTGCTGTCCACATACTTGATGCTGAGCTACAAGCCGCGAGTAACTGAGGAGAATATTGATGTGATTGTTGCAATACATTAGCGTCTGACCCAGAAAAACCCAAACGACGTAGCGTAACAATATCAGGGCGTTCTTGAGGGGCTAATACCCCTTGAACAAACCCCATATCATGCAAAGCTTTCATCTTTTCTAAGCCTTGCTTCACCGCTTGTTTTGGATTTGAAGCACCAGATTTATTATTTTTAGAGGCAATATTTCCAACCGATAAACCACTGTAGTTATGCGTTGGTCCAACAAGACCATCAAAATTCGCTTCAACTGCTTTCATATATTCCCTCATAATTGTTCTGCGTTTTTTCTTGGCTTACCTATAATAAAAGTAATCGCCTAATTCACTCTATTGAGTTTTGTTGATCAAGATACTAGCAAATCTAATTCATTCAGTAGCATTTAATCTCATCAAACAAGCGCACAATCACAACTTTTATTTAACATTTGCTCGCTTTTAATTAACTATTCTCTGCAATTAAATAACTATGCAGCTTTTTCTTCTGCTTAAAGAACAGTAATAAAATTAATATATTCATAGGTATTTCCTATCAAAATGATAGTTGATAATAATTCTCATTTGCATATACTAATAATCATTCGCATTTACTGATGGCTTTATAATTATGATGACTACTAATTCATTTTCACAATCGTTCTCGTTTTCGCAGTTCTCACTGCAACACAAGCGTCTATTATTGCCTATTACATTACTCGCGTTAGTCGCGGCGGAAACAACACGCACCATCACTGTCACTACTCTTTCTGATGCATTTTGGGCAGTTTCTACTTATGTGGCTTTCACGTTGGTCATTTATCATTACCTATCTAACATTATGGGTAAAACCAACCGCATTACGGCCTTATATAATAAATCTCGTACCAACCAAGTTGTTTTCTCTTCTTTACTTGGTGCATTACCGGGCTGTGGCGGCGCCATCGTTGTTACCACTCAATACATTAGTGGCAAAGTAGGCTTTGGGTCAGTGGTTGCTGTTCTAACGGCTACCATGGGTGATGCGGCTTTCTTATTGATTGCAGCACAACCTAAAGTCGGGTTTGGAGTGATGGCGTTAGGTGTGGTTGTGGGTGCCGTATCTGGCATTATTGTAAACGCCTTGCATAAAGACGACTTCTTACGCCCAGAAGCGAAAGAAATTGTGGAACCTAAACGCGATATACCTTGCTTACAAGTTAAAGCGATTAATCTACAAGGTGCATTTTGGAAGTGGGTATTAGTTCCTGCGACTGTCGTTGCGGTGTTAGGCTCTTTCCAAGTCGATATTAACCAATTGCTTCATGTTCCTGAGCACACAATTGAGTGGATTGGAGCCGCGTTAGCCATTGGTAGTATGTTGTTATGGTCATTAACCAAAGAGATCAGTGATTATCAATCAACGGTTTCTGAAGACAATAAATGTGTGACTTCTCATCCGATTCAAAAAGCAGCGCAAGACACTAACTTTGTTTCAGCTTGGGTGATTGTGGCTTTCTTAATTTTTGAACTGACTACCTATTTCTCAGGTGTCGATTTACACACCGTATTCTTAGGTTACGGTATGTGGATGCCTTTAATTGGTTTAGCGATTGGTTTATTACCGGGCTGTGGTCCTCAAATATTAGTCACGAGTCTGTACCTATCTGGTGCAATGCCGATGTCTGCACAGCTTTCAAATGCAATTTCAAATGATGGCGATGCACTTTTCCCAGCGATTGCATTAGCACCAAAAGCGGCAATGGTCGCGACCTTCTACTCAGCAGTCCCTGCCTTTGTGGTTGGTTATGGTTACTACTTCTTATTTGAAATGTAACCCGTAGACCTTAATATAATAAAGCGAATTATAGCGAATAAAAGAAAGGCGGCAGTATAATACTGTCGCCTTTTTTCAAATAGATAACTTATAAATACAATTACTTAGGTTGCTTTTTTAATACCATATCAATATCTTCAGCAGAATGACGCTCTGGTACTTGCTCCCATTCTTCACCCCAAGAACGATTAACAATTTTCCCTCTCTGTACTGCCTTACGCTCTGAAATCGTTTTTGCCCATTCAACAACATGCACATAGCTTTCTACATCTAAAAACTCGGCCGCATCGTAAATATTGCCAAGCACGAGATTGCCGTACCATGGCCAAATCGCGATATCAGCAATGCTGTATTCGTCTCCCGCAATAAACTTATTCTTTGCCAATTGCTTATCAAGTACATCCAATTGACGTTTAGTTTCCATCGTAAAACGGTTAATTGGGTATTCGAACTTCTCTGGTGCATACGCGTAAAAATGCCCAAAGCCACCACCAAGATAAGGGGCAGATCCTTGCAACCAAAACAGCCAGTTCATGACTTCGGTACGTGCCGCAATGTCTTTTGGTAAAAAATGACCAAATTTATCGGCTAAATAAAGTAAAATAGCCCCAGATTCAAACACATGAAGTTCAGGATCGACCGAATGATCAACCAACGCAGGGATCTTTGAATTCGGATTAATATCGACAAAGCCTGATGAGAATTGATTACCTTCTCCGATATTAATCAAATACGCATCGTATTCAGCGTCAACAACACCTAAAGCCAAAAGCTCCTCAAGCATAATGGTTACTTTTTGTCCATTTGGAGTAGCTAAGGAATACAGCTGTAATGCATGTTCACCAATAGGCAGCGCCTTCTCATGTCTTGCACCAGAATCAGCACGATTAATGCTTGCCCATTGGCCGCCATTTTCAGAGTCTACCGTCCACACTTGTGGCGGTGTATATTCATTTGTCATTATAATTCCTTATCCATTTAGGAGATCAAGTGAGTTACTATTTAATATAGACAACTTTTTAATAATGCTACGGTTCCTTCTGACTTTTCATAATCAATAGGAAGATCCGTTAGCTCCTCTCCTTGTTTTAAAAACAAAGACGGAAAACCACGTCGACCAATCGAGCGAGAAAAAGCGATCTCATCTAATAACATTTGATGAACTTCAGGAGAAAATAACGCCGATTCAAACTGTGCAACGTTTAAACCAATGTTTCTAGCGCACTCAATAAGCACCTCATTATCACTTGGATTTTTGGCATTTAAGTAATAAGCGTGTTGAATTGACTCAAGCATTGCCTGCTCTGCACCTTGAGAGCGAGCGGCAAGAATGGCTCGACAAGAAGGGTATGTTGAACGACGAGGCGTATTCTGCGCCCAAAAATCATGATTAAACGTAGTGCCTAAATAATTTTCTATTTTTTGCCAATATGACGCAATTTGCGTTTGCATCTCTTGTGGCATAGGTTCATCTGAATCAGGCGCTAATCCACCGAGCACATAAACGATATCAACATCCTTTGAGATCGTCTGCTTAATTTTTTCCCATATTGGTTTGTAACCCCAACACCACGAACACATTGGATCATACACGTAGTAAAGTATTGCTTTGTTTGTCGACATATCCTTATTCCCTTATTTTTTATTCCTTTAACCATTTCATCATATGGGATGCATTACCTAATAGCAAAGTTCTGCATAACAGAATAGAATCGCATCTCTCACTGTTGAGCTTGTGTTCATTTATTAATACAAAGGTTGGCTATGTATACATTTTTTGGTTCGTTGGCTTTTGTTATTTGGGGTTTAGTCCCTATCTATTTTCATCAAATAGGCAACATTGATCCCGCGTTAATATTGGCAAATCGAATCTTTTGGTCTGCCGCTATTTTGATGATTATCTTATTCATAAAACCAACATTGCTTGATCGCAGCCAATGCACAAAAAAGAACATCGCGCTGGCTGCTGTCGCTGGTATATTTATGAATTTATCGTGGGTAGGTTTTGTGTATGCCACTACCATTAATAACATTATGGCTGCCTCATTAGCGTTTTATATTACGCCAGTATTGGTCTTTTTTATGGGATTTATGTTCTTCAAAGAGACGATTAAATTACCTCAAAAAATGGCGTTAGTTTTAATGGTGCTCGCGATTGTGACTTATGTTCTTTTAGATAAACAATTACCGCTATTGAGTTTGGGAATTTCACTCTTTTTTGCTAGTTACATTGCCACCAAGAAATTGATCAAACTGAATACCTTTGGGGGCATTTTCTTTGAGCATATCGTCTTTGCTCCACTGGCGTTGTGGTACATCACTACTCATTCATCTGATATTGCTTTGATGGATTGGGGAAAATTAATGGGAACAGCACCCTTGCAACTCATTCCCATTTTATTGCTCAGTGTGTCGTTACTAAAAACCCCCTTAAGTAAGATCAGCCTATTACAGTATATTGAGCCGACGTTTCATCTTGCCTTAGCGGTATGGATTTACCATGAACCAATCTCAAACGGCCAAAAATACGCGCTTATTCTTGTGATACTCTCGATTATGGTTTCAAGTATTAAAACCCGAAAATCAACACCTAAAGAAGTCATCAATAAAAGCTAATAGGCAGATGAAAATCCAATTCAAATTGTTCGTTTTCATTAAGAAAATGATTTTGATGATAACGAACAAACGCTGGTGTCGATCTCAGTTTAAAGCCTGACGCTGGCAACCACTTCTCTAATACCGTACTGATCTGTGGCAATAATTGCCCATACACGCCATGCAAACGAAACACCGCATGCAAACCACCGGGGATCACCATTTGGTTTACAACACCTCGGTATTTCAGCGGTTTATCTATCGCAATACAAGCAACATAACGACACTTATTCAAATCGACCCACGCAGGGTTTGAATGATGCAAACCAAATTGGGTCGAGAAGTCTCGGTTCTCTGAATTCGCCCACGCTTTAAGTATTAACCACGCGTTTCTGATAGAGCGGTTATAACCGTCATGTCGAACATAGGCGGCTAATAACTCGGGGACTTCAATAATTTTAGGCGGCGGTAAATCTCTATCAGCAACCGCCAAGTACCCTGCTGCAATTTCTGGATCTTTTAAATACGGTTTATCTGATATTTGTAAATCATGCTTACGCCACTCTCCCGGAGACATATCAAACGTGGCTTTAAATGCACGACTGAATGAAGACAGTGAACTAAAACCACAGGTATTCGCAATATCGAGCACGGTAGAAGTGGTGTCAAACATTAACTGATTTGCTGCATATTCCATGCGTGTTCGACGAATATACTGATGAATAGACTCCCCAACCACTTGTTTAAAGATGCGATGAAAATGCTGCTCTGAATACGCAGCCACATCCGCAAGCTCTTTTACGGCAAGTTCTTGGCTGATATCTTGATGAATATAAAACAAGACATCATTAATTCTGGATATGTGTTGTTGGCTCATTAATTAAAAATAGCATAAATGGACATATTTATAAGCATAAACGGACAAACATAGTTAAGCAACGCCTTGTACTATCAAGAGAGAAAAATAAATTGAATATTATGGGAACACATATGGAAATCGCTTATTCACTGCAACAGATCCAATCTTCTTACATCCGAGAGATCTTAGCCGCAGCCACTGACAAGAATGTCATCTCATTAGCAGGTGGATTACCTGATCAAGAGACGTTCCCAATTGATTTGATGAAACCAACCTTAGAAAGTCTGTCTGATATGCCAGAAGTCTTTCAATACGGGGCAACCGCAGGTTATGGACCTCTGTTGGCGCTTCTAACAGAGACCTACCAATTACCAGAGACACACATGCCTATGATTTGTACGGGTTCTCAACAAGGCTTAGACCTTATCGCTCGTGCTTATGTAAACCCAAATGATACCGTTGTAATGGAAGCGCCTAGTTACCTTGGTGCAATGCAAGTGTTTGGTTTAGTTCAAGCCAATATCGCGACCGTTTCTCAAACGGATTTTGGCCCAAACCTTGAAGAACTAGAACAATGCTTTATTCAAGATTCACCAAAAATGTTTTACGCCGTGCCTGATTTCCATAATCCAACAGGGGTTTGTTGGTCATTAGAAACACGTAAAAAAGTGGCTGAGCTTTGTATTCAATACAAGGTTGCATTTATTGAAGATGCCCCTTACCGTGAACTTCGATTTACTGGTGAAGCACTTCCAATGGTGTCCACTTTCTGCCCACAAGATTCTATCGTGTTACGTTCATTCTCAAAGATTGCTTCTCCGGGTTTACGAATTGGTGCAGTTACAGGCAAGAAAAGCTACTTAGAACCATTGATTAAAGTGAAACAAGGCGCTGATTTACACTCAAGCGTGCCTATGCAAGCGTTGCTTGTTGGTTTACTTAAACATGAAAAATTTGAACAGCACATGGAAAGAATTCAAACGTTATACAAAGAACGTTATGACGTGCTGTTTGCTGAACTCAAAAAACAACTTCCTTCATCTTGCGAGCTTAAACCCGTAGATGGCGGCATGTTCATTTGGCTATCTCTGCCAGATTGCGACACGTTTGAGTTAGCAAAAACATTAATTGGCAATGGCGTTGCGGTTGTACCTAGCCCAGTATTTTATCCAAATCCAGAAAACAGCCCTGCGGCATTACGATTAAACTTCACCAATGCAAAACCAAAAGAATTGGTTGAAGCCGTAACTCGCTTAGCTAAAGTATTAAACAAGACATTGAATTAGTGCTAATCTGATAAATACCTCAATAAGTGAAGTAGTATAAATATGAAAATATTCAGCAATTTTGAAAGTGGAAATATCCATGTAGTAGCGGCGAATACGCCAGATGATATCCAACTGACTATTCCTGCCGATAATCAAACTGAGATCGCTCAGTGGTTTCATTTTCGCTTAGAAAGCCAGCCTCAACAACAGCATTCATTTAAGATTCTAGGTCTAGCAAAATCAGCTTACCCAGAAGGTTGGCAAGATTACGATGTGGTTGCTTCTTACGATCGTGAAGAGTGGTTCCGCATTCCAACAGAATTTGATGGTGATACGTTAAGCTTTAACGTGATGCCTGAGTACCGTTCAATGTACTTCGCGTACTTTGCACCTTACTCGTACGATCGTCACCAAGATTTATTGCACGGTGCACAAACGCACCACAGCTGCCAATTAGAAACTCTGGGCGTTACGTTGGATAACAACGACATCAGTATTCTAACGATTGGTGAGCCAGAAGAAGGCAAAAAGAACATTTGGATCACCGGCCGTCAACACCCTGGTGAAACAATGGCAGAATGGTTCATTGAAGGTCTATTATCTCGTTTATTAGATGAAACTGACACCGTTGGCCGTGCTCTACTTGATACCGCAGTATTCCACATCGTTCCTAACATGAACCCAGATGGCAGTATCCGTGGACACCTACGCACTAACGGCATTGGCGTGAACTTAAACCGTGAATGGCAAACGCCGTCAATGGAAAGATCACCTGAAGTATTCTTAGTTCGCGAACGTATGTTAGCGACGGGCGTTGATATGTTCTTAGACATTCACGGCGATGAAGCGATTCCATACAACTTCGTTGCCGGTGGTGAAGGCATTCCTTCTTACAATGAACGCATTGCGAAACTAGAAACCACATTCAAGCAAGCATTACTGGTTATCACGCCAGAATTCCAAGATGACATTGGCTACGATAAAGACGCACCGGGTACAGCAAACTTAACCGTTGGCTCTAACTGGGTAGGCGAACAATTCAAATGTCTTTCTTATACTGTTGAAATGCCATTTAAAGATCATATTAGCCACGCTGATGAGCTGTATGGCTGGTCTCCAGAGCGAAGCGTTGCCTTTGGTCAAGACGTATTAGCTGCCGTTTGGGCAACCGTTGGCGAGCTTTAATTAGCCACTAACATCCCCAAACCGACAGGTTATAAAATGAAAAAAGCCGATCTTATGATCGGCTTTTTTGTGTCGTAATCATTTTCTACCTTAATGAGATAACGCGACGTTACGATAGAAATATTTTTCACACAATTGAGGGCTTAATCTTCTCACGCCCGCAGCAATGACTGATATAACTACAACAGAAAAGACTAATCTTCCCCAAAAAATCGTAGTAAAATCCGCCCCGATTAATAGGATCAATAACGTATCTTCTATTAAACTGTGCAGTAAATTGAGTAGCATAATGGCAGTAAACACGTCTCTTGCGGGTATATGTCCGGTTTTTGCTTCATTAATCAATAATCCCCCACCAAACGACAACCCTAATGTAATGCCAATAATGGTTAAGTTGGTCGCCTCTTTACTGATCCCTAGTATTTTTAAAAAAGGTCTCAATAGAACAGCCATCAGTTTCTCAATTCCAAGTAATTTCAGAATTTTCAACGTAAACAATAGCCCAGAAATAACCAAAAAAATAACCCCGAAGTTTTTAACTTGTCCAATTCCCCATGCAAGATAACCAGTATCGGTTACAGCATCAGGTTGCCACAAGGTCACTGCTGGTTGATTAAGATAGTCACCCGTTTGATAAGTCTGGTGGAGTAACCACGCAAGAACAAAACTACCACCAATCCTAATAAGTAAGGTCATAGATAAATTCACCCCTGCTTTTTTCGCTATCGCCGCTTCAATCGGTAACGAGTGGGCTAATAGCATCATGCTGCCTAATATAGAGACTTGAGCCACACTTAATGGCATATCTGTATTAATAAAAACGATTAGCCCACCATAAATATTGGTTAATAACGTCGTTGCCCATACCAAGCCCATTTCCTTTGGCAAACCGACCGTTTCCATTAAAGGGCTTAACAGGTTACTAAGGAGTATGATCCCTCCCATCTCTTCCACTATTTTAATAAGAATAATGATTGGTATCATAATCTTAAATAGTGTCCACGTTACGTTGATAATGTCTCGAATGAGCTCTTTGAAAAAATGAAGAAAAAGATTCATATCATGTCCATATGCTAATACAGTAAGACTCTATTCTATCAACTTAACCGTGACGTATATTTCAAAAACAACCACAAACAGTGCAGAAGATTTCTTATTTAAATTATAATAAGAAATATTACCCGCTCAAAATAGAGATATAAGAAATTATGGAATTAGACAGAATTGATCGTAATATCTTAGTTCGATTACAAAAAAATAATCGAATACCCAATATTGAATTAGCCGAGCTTGTCGGTCTATCGGCTCCTGCTTGTTTGAAGCGCATAAAAAGATTACGCGATCAGGACGTCATTATTGGAGATGTCTCCATCGTTAATCCTGAATTAGTGGGCAAGAAATTAACCTTCTTAGTTTCAGTTGAAATGGAGCGAGACCGTGGTGATATATATAAAAACTTCCGTCAATCAATGACGGCATCACCAGAAATAACCCAATGTTATCAAATATCTGGCAATTACGATTTCATGTTGATCCTCATAGTTGAAGATATACAAGCCTATGAGCATTTTGTTGAGCGGGTCCTTCATACTGATTTGAATATTCGGAAATTTCATACTTCCATCTCATTAAGAACAATCAAATTCTCTACAGAGATTCAAATCACAGAATAAATACGATACTTAGTTTCAGAGATAAAAAAACCAATCTTATGATCGGCTTTTTTATGTCTGTTCTATACGTACCACACTCAGGTTTATTCAATAATGGGCATTTGTTGCCACGCTCTGTCATGTAGCATTTCACACCCTGATTCAGTGATAACGATATTTTCTTCGTGCACCATCATACGATTAGGCGCAAAAGCCATTCCCGGCTCTAAGGTTAAAATCATGCCGGGTTTCAACTCAACATCTCCGTTAGGCACATTTGAGGGCCATTCCGTTAGCTGCATTCCTAATCCATGCCCCATCCGTCCAACATCATTCCCTAATGCTCCGGCCTCCTCAAGAACCGACCACATGGCTTGCCACACCTCCCCGGTAGTTCTTCCCGGCGCCGCTATTTGTAATCCCGCTTCCGTCGAAGCATAAACGGCATCATACGCATCAATTGTCTCTTGAGCTATTTGACCAAAACCGTAATTACGATCGAAGTCGCTGAAATAGCCATCAAAATTCGCCCCTGTATCAATAATAAGGACATCGCCTTCATTTAATACTCGATCCGTTGGTCCCATAATAATATTGTCGTAGCCCCCCAGGCCTGATGCCGAGATCAAATACGGACACGCATCGGCACCTAGACGCAACATTTCTAAGTGCATTGCTTTACAAGCTTCACGTTCTGTCATGCCTACCGTAAGATGAGTTCGTAAATAGTCAAACCCTGCCGCCGTCACTTGACAAGCAAACCGAATTTTCTCAATTTCGGCCATCGATTTAATACTCCGAAGATGACGTATAATCAACGAAACATCGACCATATCATGCTGACGAAGTCGCTGTTGAAGAGCGGTAAAGTTTGCAATCGGCATTCTCAAATGCGTTTCAGGCCCTAGCATCGCCCCTAATCGACGAGCGCCCGTGCTCACTTCAGCTAACGTGGAAGCTAGCAAGGTTATTCCATCATCTTCTGGCCTTGGAGATGGCCAACTGCGCACATCATCAATCCACGTAGTGTCAAACCCAGAAACACCAATCTCAGGGACGACCGCTATCGGCTTCCCAATCGCAGGAATAACCAAAAACCACGGCCTTGTTGGACTCTCCCAAAACTGCGATTTAAAACCACTAAAATAACGAAATTCAGGTTCCGTTGTAAAAAACACCGCATCAATATTCTGCTCACACATAGATTGTTGCAATAGAGCTGTGCGTTGTTCAAATTCTATAAATTCAAACCCTCTCGCCGGAGAAATCAAAGGCAATGTACTCATTATATTCATCCTTTATTGAGTCAATATTCGATCATCAGACCGCATTAATTAAACAGCACATCTCGTGGAAATAAGGCAATACTCGGAAAGAATATCAACAACGCAGACATAAACAGTAAAATTAAGAAGAAAGGCAATGTTCCACGAATCACTTCCATGTAAGGCCTTTCAAAAATCGCAATCGCTGTAAATATATCGCAACCAAAAGGTGGCGTCGCAGAGCCAATCGCCATTTGCAGAGTCACCATAACCCCAACTAAAATTGGATCTAACCCTGCCCCATTAACGATAGGCATAAAGATTGGCGTCAAAATCAACAACACGACCAATGAATCGACGAACATACAGCCGACAAAGAAACACAACGCAATCACAAACAGAATGTACTCTTGTGACGCGTTTTCAAGATCCAGCGGCGCCAGCAACTCTTGAGGTATTTGTTCGAACGAGATATACCATGAAAATGCCTGTCCTATTCCGACCAATATAAAAACAACGGCCGTAATGAGTCCCGTACTTAACGCCGCATCACAAATGTCTTTTACTTTCAATTTACGATAGAAAATACATTCCACAATAATCGCATACAACACGGCAAATGAAGCGGCTTCTGTCGGTGTCACGATGCCAGAATAAATACCACCAATGATAAGAGTCGGAAAGCCTAGCGGTAAAATCGCTTTTTTAATTGCGATAATTTTTTCTTCTATTGTGGTCTTCTCAACTAACGTCAGACTGTCGCTGTGCTTCACACTGTAAGCGTAACTGTAGAATGAGAATAATCCCGCCAAAACCAAACCAGGCCCAATACCCGCAATAAACAACTCACCGACACTCGCGTTGGCTAAGGTTCCATACAAAATCAGCCCAATACTTGGTGGGATCAAAAAGGCAATGTCACTGGCATTAATGATTAGCGCCATGACAAAACTGTCTTTATAACCCGCTTGAAGTAATTTCGGACGCATAATTTGCCCAACAGACACGACGGTGGCTTGTGTTGAACCTGACACTGACCCAAATAGCGTACAACTAATACAGGTTGTAATCGGTAATCCACCACGTAAATGACCGACGAACGCTTGAATTAAACCTAATAAATTCAGAGCCGTATGCCCCCGAGTCATGATATCGGCAGCAAGAATAAACATAGGTACTGCAATCAACGCGTTGGGTGAAATACCCGTGACCATTTGCTGGATAATGACTTCAGGATCAACTTGTGAAAAGTGAATCAACCCGATTAACGCACCGACTGCCAAAGGAACAATCATAGGAAAACTCAAGAAAAGCAATACCACCATCACAACCACTAAGGTAAATGTGATGACGTAAATATCGGGTTCACCAGCAATGATGTCTGAGAAAAACTGCATAACTCCGCTCATTACAACTCACCTACTTTATCGTTTTTATTTTCAATCACATCAAAAGACAAATAAATTTCTTTATGAATCAGATTCATGAGAAAACTCATCCCATATTGCAAACCCGCTATCGCTAACCCTATTGGGATAATCGCATAAACCCAATACACGGGGATCTGCAATGCAGGGCTTAATCTGTTCAAGTTTTTCAATTCTTCAACATATAAAAAGGCTTGGTAGGCAAGATAAAACATCAACATAGAAGTGAATAGAGCAATGAGTGTGGTTAGGTATTTTTGTGCTCGTAAACCGAGTGAATCATACACCGCAGTCATGCGAATATTGCGGCCTTTTCTTACGGCATACGCGAAGCCGATAAAGGTAACCGCCACTATCAAAAACTGATTCAATTCTTCAGAAAAGAAGATACTTTTATTGAAGGCGTAACGGCCAATGGCATTCGCCGTAGAATTCATCATCATAACGAGAATGGCGGTCATAATTAAAAAGCGTTCTAACTTCTCAGTCACCGCACTGATTTTATGTAACAAGTCTTTCATAACACGCTGAGCTCCATACAACAATCAGCAATACCTTTACCTAACCATACTCAGTCAACAATAAACCGCTTATAAATAGATAAAGGTAATTAGGAAATACGCCATCAGTGCAGCACTATTTCCATACAAAGGATCTTATTGCGTCGCTGACGCCACTTTCACTTCTTTTAAGATGTTTTGTAGAATGTCTTCCGCCCCTTGACGTGCGGCCTCTTGCTCTGTTGATGGATAAGCATTGGCAACAACATCAAAGTAAGTCGCGTGCAGTTTTTCACTTAACGCTTTAAAACGATTACGCTCTTCTTCCGTCAAGACAATCACTTGCATATCCGGACGTTCCTTTAAGATTTTATCCATATTTTCTTTGTTAATACGGATTTGATAATCGTACGCCGCTTGATCTGCGGCTTTAATCGCTTTGGTTACCATGGCTTGTTTTTCTACGGATAATTCTTTGTACCATTGACTGTTGGTTGAAACCGTACTGACATAAGGCTGTTGGCCTGGAAACATCAAGTAATCTTGCACTTCATGCCATTTTGCGTTGTAAATAAAGTAAATTGGGTTAACCATACTGTCGATCGTTTTTAGCTGTAATGAGCCATAAACCTCACCCCATGATAACGGGGTTGGTGTTGCACCAAATGCTTTATACGTTTCAACCGGAATGGTTGATGTGAAAGTACGAATTTTTTGATTTGCAAAATCTTCTGGGGTTCGAATCGGTTTATTCCCACCCCATACCATTTCACCTTCTGACATCATTGAAAGCAGCTTTAAATTCACACTTTCAAATTTCGGAGCCAACTCATTATAAATCGTTGGGCTTTGTGTCAATACTTTATGAGTCACCGCTTCATTCGTGCCTAATACATATGGTAGGCTCACCGCTTGTACTTCAGGGACATAAGAACCTAAATGTCCGGCACCAACCGCCACAAATTGAATGGTTCCTTTGGCTGCCAATTCGACAATATCATTTTCCGTACCTAACTGACCGTAGTAGTAAATACGCACACGAATATCACCGTCTGATTCTTTCTTTATCGTCTCTGCAAATTTTTGCGCGTAGATATCTTGAACGTCCGTTTTATCTTCTTCTGAAGCGAACTTCCAAGTCTCAGCTTGTGCGCCAAAGATCATGCCTAAACCCAGTAATGCTATGCCTAATCGTTTCATTTTATTTTCCTTATAACTCGCTGTCCTAAAGACATTTTGAATCGAATGATTACGTTCAAAATGATTAGCTATCCACTGCTTTCATTCGCAGTTTATTGTTTGATTTAACCGGTCATTGACCAGTTGAATCCAATAACTCGCACCCAACGTTAAGATCCGATCATTGAAATCATATTTGGGGTTATGTAACGCGCACCCACCCACCGATTCTGTGCCATTTCCGAGTAACACATAACAACCGGGTTTCACACGTAACATACTGGAAAAATCTTCTGAAATAGTTAACGGGTCGCACGCGGCATTCACCTTATCGACGCCTAAAACTTTTTGTGCAGCTTGAACCGAATACGCCGTTTGCTCAGGATTATTCACCGTTGGGTAAAACGTATTGATGAATTCAAAGGTGTGTTTCGCGCCCGCAGCCTGACAAATTCCCGCAACGATGCGAGCCATGCTGTCTTTAATGCTCGTCAACGAATCTTCAGTAAAGCAACGACAATCGCCTTTAATCACAACTTGTGATGGGATCACATTCACGGTTCCATTAGTGACAAATTCTGTCGCGGACACGACCGCAGTCTCATGAATCGCACTTAAATTACGGGACACTATCGTCTGGAGTCCCATTATCACTTGCGCTCCCACAACAATAGGATCAATACCTTGATGGGGTAATGCCGCATGCCCCCCAACACCATTGATGGTAATTTCAAAGCTGCTTTCACTGGCCATTAACGATCCCGGACGCACCATTAATTCCCCTTCTGTTAAGCCGGGATAATTATGAATTCCATACACTTCATCAATCGAAAAACGCTCGAACAGTCCGTCATCAATCATGGCTTGCGCCCCACGGCCATGCTCTTCATCAGGCTGAAAAATAAAATACACAGTGCCATCAAATATCGGGGTTTCGGCTAGATAACATGCGGCACCCAATAACATCGCCGAATGTCCATCATGACCACAGGCATGCATTTTTCCATCATGCTGTGAGCAATGTGAAAATGTGTTCTGTTCATGAATATGTAGCGCATCCATATCCGCTCGCAACCCAATGCTAGCGGTGCTATTACCATTACGTAAAATACCAACAAGTCCACTTTTCCCAATATCTCGCACCACTGCAATACCAAAGCTTTGCAGTTTATCCGCGATAAAGTCTGCCGTTAGATTGACATCAAACCCACACTCAGGAAAACGATGCAGATGCTGACGCCATTCCGTCATATCAGCAATCAATTGCGCTGAAAATTGGTCAATAAAAATAGATGACGACATAATGCATACTCCTTGGCGATTAAGCCCACATTCAGAGAATAGAAATGAAAAATAAGATAAGGCTATAACGCCAAGTATTGCGCCATTAGTACCCCAAACCCATTGACTGGACGTGGGTAATCAACAAGTCGTAATGAGTGCCACGCTAACGCTTGGTTACTGCTCACCACCGGTTTGTTTAACGTCGCTTCAAGTGCTTCAATCACACTTGCTGAACGTAATGCAGTACAAGAGATAAAAAGTAAATCAGCATCAGGACTGCATACGTTTATTGCCGCTTGCTGAATATCTTGTGGGGAAATGTAAGTCATGGCCGTATCGTCTTCAAAAGCAAACCCTGCAATGTTTAAAACGTCGTAACCTTGTTCGATAAAAAACATCGCCATCTCTTGATTTACGGTTTCAGTGTAAGGCGTCAGAATAGAAAGTCGTTTCGCGTTTAATCGCTCAAAAGCAGCCAAAGCAGCGGTTATTGGGTTTGTTACTGCTACATTCGGGCGAGTCTGATGAATAAGTGTCGTAATACGATCACTCCCAATCGCTACCGTTCCTGATGTGCAGCCATAGATGATGACATCCAAATCCGTACCAGGAAGAATCGTATCGGCGGCAGCACTGATCCCAGGAGCCATGCTACGTAAGTTTTCAATCGTTAACGGATTCACATTACGAACACGACTAGTAAATGCCTGTACATCCGATGGATATAACTGACGCAAATCGCTTTCAATGTTGAAATCAGTCGCTAGGGCAATAACACCGATACGACCAGCCGGAGCTAATTGTTCTAATTCAAATTGCGGAACAATACTTTCAACCTTCATGCGACTTGTCCTTATCATTGTGAACGTCAGTGTTGCTATAAAATATAAGAGGAACTAGCCTCTCTTACTTAAACGCTACACCACTCCATCATCTTGTTACGAAAATGTTTACTCATTGATCGATATCAGGTCAAATCAATGAATGTTTTCTCTTTACATTTTGTTTACAAGATCAATAATACAGCAATAATTTTGACGAATTTCCTTTATAACCGACCTATAAATGAAGATTTTCCGCATTTATGAATGCTATAGTTATTTTTTACCTAGTGAATAAAACACACACCTAGATAATGGGTATTTTCTTACACTCCATAGATGTTAATAACGTTAATAAAAAAGACATCGCTCGAAAGGGTATTATTTATATGGCTCAACCTCCGGCAATTTCTCTCGATAATTTAGACCGCAATATTTTATCCATAATGCAAATATCAAATCGTACAACCTCAGATCAAATTTCGGAACAAGTTGGATTATCACCCGCCGCAGTACAACGCCGTTTAAAACGAATGCGAGCACAACAGATTATTCAAGCTGATGTATCAGTAATAAACCCAAAAGCCATTGGGCACACCATGACCTTTATTGTGCAAGTCACGTTAGAAAGAGAACGCGTAGATTTAATGCATAACTTTAAAAAAGAAATGAGTGCCAATCGATCCGTACAGCAATGCTATTACGTTACAGGCAATTCAGATTTCATTTTGATTGTGACGGCGGTAGATATGGAGGGATACGATAAGTTTACCCGTGAGGCTTTCTTTGATAATGCAAATATAAAAAGTTTTCAAACAAATGTGGTGATGGACCCTGTAAAGGTAGGATTAACAATTCCAATTGATGACTATCAAGAATAAAAGGTGCAAAGCCAAACCTTACACCTTTTATCTATTTATTAAGACGAATAAAACAATCGCGATTACGCCGTAAGCTGTTTATACAATTCAGGATCTGTCGCCCCTTCAGTCCCAATGACTAACACGCGGCTTGATGAGTTCAATTGCATGGCTTGTGAAAAATCAGAATGTTGACGAGCTAAAATAGCGGCAGCAAACCCTGGAACCGCCGACTCTCCGGCTTCAATAGACCCATCCGATTGATAGCCTTTGGCAAGTAAACGCATGGCTTGAGGGATCGCGTCTTCGCTTAGGGTCATAAAATCATCGGCCCCGTTCTCTAAAATAGTCCATGCTAAACTTGAGACTTCACCGCAAGCAAGACCTGCCATTAATGTCTCTAAATCCCCGCCAACAACCACGGGCTTGCCAGCTTGCGCACTCTGCTGAAGACAATTCGCTTGCTCTGGTTCTACAATAATAAAACGCGGACGTTGTTTACCCCATAAATCCCAAAAATAACCACACACAGCTGATGCTAATCCACCTACACCACCTTGTATGAAAACATGAGAAGGGATCTCTCCATCCAATTGCTCTACGACTTCAGCAAGCATGACGGTGTAACCTAGAGCGACATCTTTTGGAATATCCATGTAACCTTCATACGAGGTATCAGACACAATCACTCGATCATGCATTTTCGCTTCAGAGTCAGCTAATCGCACAGATTCATCATAGTTTCCACTGATGCGAACCACTTCTGCACCAAAAGCTTCCATCGCTTGCTTACGACCTTCTGATACATCGCGATGAATATAAATCACACAACCACAGCCAAACATCTGCGCTCCCCATGCCACTGAGCGCCCATGATTACCATCGGTTGCACAACTCACAACAATTTCAGCAACCTCTGATTTCCACTTACCTTCTAATAACTCTTTTGTCGTGGGCATTTTTCCATACTGTTTATGCAGCAGTATTTGTAGCTGACGAGCGACGGCGTAGGCACCGCCTAATGCTTTAAAGCTTTTTAAACCAAAGCGTTGTGATTCATCCTTGTACCACAATTTTTTAAGCTTTGCTGCACTGGCAATATCATTCAACAAATACAATGGCGTAGCTGCGTAGTTTGGCCATTGTGTAATATCACGAATAGCGTTCTCTGAGTCAGCCACATTTAAAATAGCATGCTGTTCAGCTGAGTATTCAGCCTCTACATTTGCTTTGGGATTAGAGAAGTGACTTAACGCACCAGTCAATAACGACATATTGATCATCCTTAAAAATTCGTGTTTATCCTTGAACATCCGACTATTCATCGGCCAGATATTCAAGACGTTTTCGATATTAAAAGTGTATCAACAGTAAGTGTAGCGGTTCTGTTTTGTTAAATAAAAAAATGAGGTTTTTATGCATAATCAGAATAATAAACGCGGAAGTTCACTACAGATTATTGTTTTACCTTAGATTGAATCTCAGTACCTGCTTCTCTTAGCAAATTAAAAGGTGACATAATAACGCCCTTCACTGCACCTTGAGTTGCTTGTTGAGATAATTCTTCTGTTTTATCTATAATCTGATCGGCTTTAAGCATGATTGGTGGTACTTCTTTACGTAATTTTTCCGACTCTTTAATTACCGCCGGAATTGTCGTTACACGGTATCCCTTACTTTCTACAAACGCGTTAGGGAAAACGTGCTCGCGATAATTTTTTAATTCAACCAATGTGCTCGGTACGGTTTTATTATTTACAGCATTCATTACCGTAATAACTTCTGGTAAGGATTCAGTTCGAATGGCTTTGACTTCATTAAGGATCAGAGGAATTTTATTATCGACCGATACGACCGTTTGGTTTACGTTATTGACGGTATTTTTAACCTCACTGACTAAGGTTAATACTTGAGGCGTTAATTTTTCAACGTGTTTTGCTAATAACAACCATTGGTCTATTTCCAGTTTATCCGCAGTTTTAGTGATTTCAGCCATGAATTTTGGGTAATCGTTAACAACAACGGTAATGGTATTGGTGAATGAATAAATCGTAAATCCCAAATAGAAAATCGCCACTGCTAACAGCGCCTGTATCGCCATTCCTAATTTAGCTAACATATTCATTCCTTAACGTTATTTTGAAGTAATAGACACTTCACGATACATTAAGACATTCAAAAAATACAACGTAATATCAAAACACTATACTAACGCGAGTAAAATCCCGCCCACGGTTAATGCGGCAGAAACGTATTGCCCCGCAGAATAAGAGGTATCATTTTCTTCTTCAAGGGCGCTTGGGGGATTAATACCTAAAGCGCCATGAGCAAAAGACTCGACTTGTTCGCTCATGTCTCGATCACTTTCTTGTTTATAATGATTTTCTTTCTCAATTTCTTGAAGTGCATACAACAACGCTTTGCCTTCATTCGATAGCGTCACTTGATCATGATTAATAACAAATGCCGTATTTGTAGACGAATTTGTCGCCATTGACGTTGGAACTACTGGTTGAGGGTACACCATTGAATTTTGATATGAAGAAACACCCGTTAACATTGCCATTCCTTTAATTGAACACTCATTCTCTATTCACTGTAGCGGAAGACATGTCGAAAACTTGTGCATAATTCGTCCATGTCTATCCGAATTTTAGACTTCCTTCACTCTTTTCTTTGTAACAACCTTACTTTTTCAACCATGACGGCTTGATCTTCTTTTTTAATACGCCTATAGTTCATCGTGTTTTTACGATTAACTAACGAGTAGACAATGGCAACACAATGCAAACCGACAGATAAATGTTCTTTTTCAACGTCAGAACATGGCCTGCAACAAGAAAAAGAATTTGCGTCATTAGCAAAAGCATTGTCTCACCCTGCTCGCGTTCGTATTTTAAAAATATTATCAACATTAGAAAAATCAGGAGGCTGTTTAAACAGCGATTTGGTCTCTGAATTAGGATTGGCTCAATCAACGGTTTCTGAACATTTACGTGTATTGAAACAAGCAGGCTTTATTACTGCAGAATCTATCCCACCCAAAATGTGTTATCGAATTAATCGAGATCGTATTGCTCTATTTGATCAACTCACTAACACCATTTTAATGTAGTTAATATTGATACTATCACTCACGTTACTTGTCCATCTTCTATAATAAGCATGAATGATAACGTGATTATTTTTGCAAAAATCAATCGTAATTCGACGATGTACGATTATTATTTGACATACTATCGAATTAAAATAAAACCATAAGGAGGTTTTATGCAACCTAAGCTCAGTTTTCTCGACCGATACCTAACACTGTGGATTTTTATCGCAATGGCGATTGGTGTATTAATTGGGGTTCAATTTCCTCAAGTTGCAGAATGGAATGAATCCATGTCGGTAGGAACAACCAATATTCCTCTCGCTATTGGCCTGATTTTAATGATGTATCCGCCATTAGCTAAAGTGAACTACAACCTACTTGGTAGCGTTGTAAAAGACAAACAAGCCATCACATTATCGCTTGTTATGAACTGGATTGTGGGTCCAATATTAATGTTCATCTTAGCACTGACATTTTTAGGCGATCACCCTGGTTATATGGTTGGCATCATCCTTATTGGCCTAGCTCGCTGTATTGCTATGGTATTAGTTTGGAACGATATTGGCGGTGGTAATAAAGAGTATGGCGCGGCATTAGTGGCGATTAACTCTGCGTTTCAAATCGTTACTTACAGCTTAATGGCGTGGTTATTCATCAGTGTACTTCCACCAGTGTTTGGTTATGAGAGCATGGTCGTTGATATCTCTATGATGGACATCGCAGAAAGTGTGCTTATCTATTTGGGTATCCCTTTCCTTGCTGGTTTCTTAAGCCGTAAGATCTTAGTCTCACAAAAAGGCGAAGAATGGTACAACACGGTTTTCATTCCAAAAATTTCACCTATCACATTGATTGCTCTGCTAGGTACGATTGTTCTTATGTTTAGCTTAAAAGGTGAAATGATCCTTGAGCTACCAATGGACGTGGTTCGCATTGCTATTCCACTAACGATCTATTTTGTCTTAATGTTTTTCTCTAGCTTCTTTATCGGTAAGAAAATGGGCATTCCTTATGATAAGAACGCCTCTATCGCTTTTACCGCAACAGGTAATAACTTTGAGTTAGCGATTGCGGTTTCTATTGCGGTATTTGGGTTGAACTCAGATCAAGCGTTTGCCGGTGTAATTGGCCCTCTGATTGAGGTTCCTGTATTAATCGCATTGGTTAATGTGGCGTTGAGAATGAAAGGAAAATCAGAAGAGAAAGCAGCCGCTTAGTTCTGCACAATCTGAATTCAAATAAAAACGGGTCGTTGATATTCTCTATCAACGACCCGTTTGTATATACCACTATCTTACTTATTCGACGTTAATATTGCGGTCTCGTTTATCGTACATATCAGGCGTCGTATGGAAATTACCTGCATAACCTGCTTTTTGAAGTTTCTCTCGCACCGCTTTTACATCAGCAGCCGTCACCACTTCGGTTCGGTCTCCAAGATAGTCACGAATAAAAGAAATTAACTCCGATAATTGTGCATCCGTTAATACATTTTGGAAGCTTACCATCGGCATAAAGTTTCTTTCTTCATTAAGGTAGCTTGGTTCTAACCCACGAATGGTCACTGCGATGGTATTGTATGGATCCCGATGCATAATAATACCGTTGTTTAACAGCGTCGGAGCGATTGGATCTCGTCCTTTACCATCCTCCCCATGACACGCACCACAAGTTGATACGAATAAAGGATACATATCAGATTGTTTGGCTTCGTCAGTGAATCCTGTCGGTTGCAGCTGTTTCGTATCAGGTGGAATCGTGTTGTTTTCATCTCCCACCAATAGGTACGTCGCCATTGCTTCTACATCTTCACGAGTCATAAAGCTGGTGCTATTTTTAACCACATCAGCCATCCCACCAAACGCTGAGCCTTTATCTGAATGCCCAGTATGCAAGAAATCAGTCAGGGTTTTTACATCCCAACGATCTTGATATAACTCACGAGCAGAGATATCAGGGGCGTTCCAACCATCAATGATATTTCCTTGAAAAATCTTATCTTCTTCAAGTGCTTGGGCAATATTTCTAGGCGTATGACACTCAGAACAATGCCCAAGTCCTGCCACTAAATATTTACCACGCGACCAAATATCCGTCCCTTCTACTGGTGCATTAGTGGTTAAATCAAGCGGTTCTCTGTCCATAAATACGATATTCCAACCTAATAATCCTAGGCGAATATTGGATGGAAACATCATGCTATTGTCATCGTTACGACGTGAGGCGGCGGGTATCGATTGTAAATAATCCCACAATATCGATACATCTTCTTCTGTCACATGTTGATACGAGGTGTAAGGCATTGCAGGGTAAAGATACCCATGCTTCCCTTTCCCATCATAGAGTGCAGCTTTAAAATCATCGTAACTGTAATCACCAATACCCTCTGTGAAATGGGGCGTAATATTGGTCGAATAAACCGTCCCAAATGGCGTAACAAAAGGCAATCCTCCCGCAAACGGTTCTCCTCCTTCAGCACTATGACAAGCCACGCAATCCCCTGCGTACGCGAGATACTCGCCTTGTTTAATGTTCTTTTCAGAAATCGCTGCAATTTTTGCATTATAAGCAATGCGTTGCTGAGTAATAAACGCCGCCAGCGCTAAGATCTCGTTGTCACTTAATTGGGCTTCAAACGCAGGCATGATGTTGTTCAGGCCATCATTGATTGTATGTTGGATCTCTTCAATGCTCCCGCCATGCAACCAAACATTATCCGATAAATTCGGGGCGCCTAACGCTTGGTTCCCTTTTGCATCGCCGCCATGACATACCACACAGTTTTTCATGAAGGCGGTTTCACCTTGCTTTATCTTCAAAGAGGGTGCATTGAGTGGGCGTTGTTGCAGAGAAGCAAGATAATAAGAGAGGTTTTGAATCTCTTCTTCGGGAAGAATATTTTTCCAACCAGCCATCGCACCATAACGGCCTTTTTTAATTGAATGTAAAATGTCACTATCTGAACCGCCATACAACCACACGTCATCAATCAAATTTGGAAAGTGTTTCTGACCTTGCCCATTAGCACGATGACAAGCAGCACAGTGAGTTTGAAACAACCCTTTACCTGACGAAACAATCATCGGTTCTGCAGCTAATACCGTTAAGTCGACTTGATTGATGCCTGCAATTTGCTCGTCCAAGGATTCATTGTGTTCTTGAATCGTATCGTCGCTTTGCTCCCACCCAAGTAATCCCTGCCAATTACCGAGTCCCGGATACAATACTAAAAAGACAATAGAGCACGAGAAAGCGATAAAATACCCAACAAACATAATACGGGGTGGCGGTGCGTCGTTTTCGTCAATGTCATCGAATGAATCAATGGTTTTATCTTTATCGGCAAGATGGTTCGTTCTCCAATATTTCACCACCACATAAACCATCAAGACTAAGAAAATAACAGTAAGAGTAATGACCCATATATTCCAAAATCCAGTCATAATTATTCCCCTTGATCTTGCATGGTATCAACACCTAAGCTCTGCAAATAACGGATCAACGCTTCACCTTTCGTTTTTCCGATCACTTGAAGTCGAGCTCCATCAATATCCGCATCGGTATAAGGTACACCGAGCATACGTAGCCCTCGCATCTTATCGGAAATCGCCTCTCCATCGAGCGTTTGTTCAAACAACCACGGGTAGCTTGGCATGATAGAGGTTGGAACCACATTACGAGGGTTCATCAAATGAATCACATGCCATTGATCGGAATACTTACGCCCCATGTTCGTCAAATCAGGACCGGTACGTTTTGACCCCCATAAATTTGGAAACTCATAAATATCATCGGCCTCTTTATTTGCACGACCATTACGCAGTATTTCGGCTTCTAATGGACGCACCATTTGAGTGTGACAAACATGGCACCCTTCGCTGATATAAATATCTCGACCCGCAAGTTCTAATGCGGTAAGCGGTTTAGCCAAGGATATTTTCTTTAAATCCTCAGATGAAAATAGATTAGGAACCACCCAAACTAGCAGCGAAAAGGACGCAACAATAACCGTTGAAATAATTAAAATGAAAACCGATTGAGTAAAATCTTTGCTCACTATCATGATTTCCCCTCCATCTCAGCCAGTGCTCCTGTACTCGACGTTACCGTTTTGTAAAGGTTGAACACCATCATCAATAAGCCAACAACAAAGAAGACACCACCAAGGAAACGAACAAACAACCACGGCGCTTTAAAGTCCATTGCTTCAACAAAACTGTAGGCGAGTGAGCCGTTATCAAGCTGTGTAAGCCACATGTACCCTTCACCGATCCCTGCAACCCAAAGGGCTATCGCATAAAGAGCAACCCCAATATGAGCGAACCAGAAATGCCACTTTAATAAACGGAGTGACCACAGTTCTTCTTTTCCCCATAAACGCGGAATGAAGTAATAAAATACAGCAATGGCAGACATACCCACCCACCCTAAGGCAGCAGAATGTACATGACCAATGATCCATTCGGTATTATGAGCAACCATGTTAAACCAACGAATCGCCAGTAATGGCCCCTCAAACGTCGCGAGACAGTAATAAAGAATGGCAGAGAAAAAGAACAACATAATGTAATCTTTTTTCAGTTTCTCTTTGTTAGAGAGTAAGGTCATCGCACTATTAAAAGCCCCTGCCCATGACGGTATCCATAAGATCAGCGACATTACGATACCAATATTTTGCACCCATACTGGTACGGATGAATAAATAAGATGATGCGTGCCAGCCCATGTATAAAAGCCCACTAATCCCCAAAAATGGATAATAGACAAACGGTAGGAATAAATAGGACGTTCAGATATTTTAGGAATGAAATAATAGTTCATGGCAATAACGCCAGCGGTTAACAAAAAGCCCACGGCATTATGTCCCCACCACCATTGAACAATGGCATCTTGAGCTCCGGCATAAATCGAATAAGATTTCCACATTGACACCGGTAACGCCAAATTATTAATAATGAAAATCATCGCGATAACGAGAATAAATGCCCCGAAAAACCAATTGGCGACAAAGATATGGCTGACTTTTCTTTTCGCAATCGTACCAAAGAATAAGACCGCATAAAGCACCCACACCAAGGCGATTAATATATCGATTGGCCACTCTAGTTCGGCGTATTCTTTAGTGGTTGTGTACCCTAACGGGAGCGTTATCAACGCGAGGATTAAGATAAACTGCCAGCCCCAGAAGACCATCCAAGACAGGCTTTTATTAAATAATTCCACCTTGCTCGTTCGCTGAACAATATACAGCGAGGTGCCCATTAAAATATTAACGACGAAACCAAAAATAACACCCGACGTATGCAACGGACGCAATCGGCCAAACTGAAAATATTGTGAATCAAAATTGAGCGATGGCCAATAAAGCTGGGCAGCAAGCATCACACCAACACTCATACCAATGACGGCCCAAATAACGGCAGCAATAATAAAATAGCGCACAACTTTTGTATCGTAATCCCTGATATCTGTCATCGCCTTTACTCCATTTTATCTTGAGACTCAGAACCTAGCATCGAGTAATAATAGGCAATGTCTTTCATGTCTTGATTGGATAAGGTATCTGCTTGCTGCTGCATTAGAATGGCTAACCCACTCGTTCTCTCGCGGGATTTATAATCTTTTAATGCAGAGACAAGATAAGAAGCGCGTTGGCCTCGTAAGTTTGGGTAGGGATCAATCAATGCAATGCCATCAGCACCATGACAAGCCATACACACTTTTGCTTTCTCTTTCCCTATTTCAAACTGATTTGATTCTTCAGCAAGAAGAAAACCGCTAAATAAAAAGGCACCACAAGATATAAGCCATTTAGTCATCGTTAATAAGCCTTATAAATTAATAATAATTACAATTTTAGGATACTTATTTTAAACGTGCCCAATTTAAGTCATATTAATTATAAGCATGAGACATCAATGTGATGTAATCACATTGATTCAATCAATTTAAACGAGAGTTAAGATAAAAAGAAAGGAAGTACATAAAACGTAATCATTAACTTGGTATCAACTCAGTTTTTCAGCGTAACGATCAACTAAATCACCAATAAGTAGCGGCTTATCAAAGTAATACCCTTGCAATAAATCACAATGATATTCTTTTAATTTTTGATGCTGCTCGATAGTCTCAACCCCTTCAGCCACAACCTTCATATGGCATGAAGATCCAATCGCGATAATCGCTTTTACTAAGGTGTCACTTTGCTTATTATTTAATAGTTTATCAACAAAAGAGCGATCTATTTTGATTTCACTAATCGGTAAATTATTGAGGTAATTTAGCGAAGAG
>NZ_CAWPRC010000045.1:0-1981 GCF_963890165.1 Aliivibrio sp. SR45-2
GCAAAGTACGCCGCTGCCTTTTTTAAGAACTCATTCTCTTTTTTTAGGTCGTTTAGCTCTTTTCTCATCTTACGCATTTCTGAGTTTTCTTTTATTGAATAATCGATACCATCATGAACCGTAAACTGTTTATTTGTCAGAAGGTTAAACTGTCTGCGCCAGTTATAAATTTGATTAGGGTGTAACCCTAATTCCTTCGCGACGGAAGCCGTCGTTCTATCTTTTTGATCTGCGAGTCGGACAGCTTCTTTACGATACTCTTCAGGGTAAGATTTAGTATAATGCTTGCTCATGGTAGCCTCCAGATAGGTATAACCTAAGTATAGAATGTGTTCTAATTCTGTGGGGCACACCACGATATAACTCCTGCATAACACGTTTGCTACCATGCAGATTAACCTTAAATTTACCACTTAATACGATAAAACCAAAGAAACCTAGAATGCCGAATGTAGCAAATCGTGTTGATGCGATTGTTATGTTCGTTCTTACGTAATGTAACAAACGAGAATATAAATGGGTTTTACAATTAGGACATTTATTACCATCTGGATCCTTCCCTTCCCATAAAGCATTGCAAATTACACACTCATATCTTGCAATACGTTTAGGTATCTCAATATTAACTTTTGGAGAGTGGTTATTCCATGAAATGGATTTCTTAGAGTCTAACTCTATAGCAAGATTTTGTTCATAAATATCAATCGTTTTTCGAAGTAACAATTGAGCATTGTAGCGCTTACTTTCTGCTCTTGGGTGAAATAACCACAATTTAGATTCTAAATTATATTGTAAAAAATCGCTAAGAATTTTCTTATGTGATTGATTTTTAGATTCAGGGGCTTGAAATAATGATAGTAATTCGTCTAGCTTTATTTCAACAACTCCACACTTTTCTTTCTGGTGACATAACTCTTCAGGAGCCTCTCGGTTAGGATGGGAAAAGTAAATAACAAATGGGAAACCTTTGATGTTTGCAAGAATATCAACGCATACATGATTAAATTTCTTATCTAACTCAGGGGCTGACAGTTGAACCGTTTGCTCCGATGATATTTCGAATACTTCTGAGAAGTATTCACCCGATGGTGATTCTTCTCCTACATAATCAATATTCGCGGGCAAATCAAGATTTATGCCTTTAATAATTACTTGGCGAGCCATTAAACGAACAGAAACAAAAAAAGAGAAATCACATTCATCTTTTGTTTTCATTGCTGATTTACGCGTAACATGAGCAAAATGCCATTGATTGACATCCCCTTGCCTAGCAGTTAAAGGGGTTTCACATGAAGGACAAATACAACCGCATTTATTTCCTTTAATAACTTCGCTTACATCAACAATTTCTTGGTCTTCTTCTCTGAGACCAAAAGGAACTAATTGTAAATCACTCACAGAATCCCTCCGAGAACATAACGCTGGCATAACACGTTTATTACCATGCAAACCAACCTGAATTTTACCGCCTTAATCACGAAACCCAAGACAAACCCAGAACGCCGAATGTAATAAATCGTGTTGATGCGATTGTTGTGCGTGCTTACTTGCGGCTTGGTCAACTTGGAAAAGAACTGCTTTGCCAAGATTTTCTAAGCCCTGATTCTAATTTACCGATAACAATTAAGCGAACAAAATGTTCTTAAATTGCGAGATAAAGTGAATAGAAACAGATACATTTCTTACGCCATTTGAACGGTTTGGTTTCAACAAGTTTGGAACTGAAAAACCAAATATATTAGCCACAATTGGGATTGGAAATGCTGCGAGGAAAACATGGATGCAGACTAAAATGAGGCATAACCAAAGAACAATTGAAGCGTGAAATAGCTTCTGAAACGCCTGAACTTGGGGAAATAAGGGCTAATTTGCCGAACCTGATGAGATGGAAACCAAAAGGCAACAAAGAAGAAATTCACGCTTACTAAGCCGAAACTACGAAAGCCGCGATCCTTTTGATGAACCGTGCAAAAAATTTCGG
>NZ_CAWPRC010000046.1:0-1912 GCF_963890165.1 Aliivibrio sp. SR45-2
GTCAGAGGGAAATTTGAATCCCGGTTAGTTCCATGGAATGTGGATTCCAGCTCATGGTTATGCTTTGTTATTTTTGATAAACAATCAGGAAACTCTATTGGTATTACAGGTTTTACTGTTGAAAATAATGTTGCTGAAGTCGGTTATCTTTTATTACCTGAATTTTATGGTAATGGCTATGGTTCAGAATCTCTTTCTGGGCTATTGGATTGGGCTGAGTCGGTTCAAGAAATTAATGCTTATAAAGCTGTAGTAACTGAAGGGAATATTGGTTCAGAGAAAGTGTTACTTAAATGTGGGTTTCAGCTTGATCGCATTATTCCAGACGCTTATGAAATTGGTGGGAAATTGTTTGCGGATCATGTTTATTCTCGCGATGACAGAGTTACATAACAATCGCATCAACACGATTTGCTACATTCGGCATTCTAGGTTTCTTTGAGTTTACCGCGTTAAGTGGTAAATTTGAGCTTAATCTGCATGGTAGCAAACGTGTTATGCAGGCATTATGTGCCCTAAGTATCTGTTTATTTTGATCTACCTTAAACTTTATAGCATTGCTTGCTGTAAAGTTAAATGCCATATAGTAAAATATTAGTTCTTTTATTTTAGGATGTTCTAAATATGCCAGTTGCTCAATTGGAAACAGTTTCTGATTTTGAAAAGTTAATTAAGTTAATTTCTGATAATACAGAAGATGTTCAACTTAAAGATATAGATTTGTCTAAAATCTACCCAATATTGGGAGTAAAACTTACAGGTAATGAGCAACGCTTAAATGGTCAACTTACGTCGACTATTTGTAAGGGGTTAAGTGAGTTTCATCTTGACTTACAGAAAGCCTACTGTATTGTGCGTTACAATTCAGATAATTTGCAAAAGTTGCGTACTGAAGACAAAAAAAATCTTGAGATTATCTTCAAGGTAGAGCCTGGATGTACTAATATAATAGGTGATCTTACAGCTCTTTTAGACTCACTTAAAGACGTGGTGCATAAGGCGACAGACAATATGACTGGTAACCAAAAGACAGCTTTCTTTTTAACTCTCGTTCTTAGTATTGGTGGGGCGTATGCTTTCTCTTCTTATACGGACTTACAAAAACAAAAATTAACTTCTGAAAAAGAAATTAAGTTAGCTGAGTTAAATAAAGGCCAAATTGATACATTTACAACAGCTCTTGTTGACGTTGTTAAAGATAATAATGTAGCTCTGGAAAAGCAAGCTAAGGTTGACGCACAAACCCAAAAAGGCTATCAAGGATTAATTAAAACAGCATTACTTTCTGGTGCAACAAATGTAGACTTTAATGGTGCGACTTCTGCTGTTTTAGATATAGCATCAGCATCAGATATGGTAGCAAATAATCAGCCAAGCTTAGAGACAACTGAGGCAAAGCATCCGTTAGATATTATTTCAATTAAAAGAACATCAGATGATAATTTATCAGTTACAGCAAAACTGGAAAGTTCTGAGGCGACCTTTAATTTAGTAGTAAATACTTCTTTCATTGAGCCAAGTGAAATTGAAATTTTATTTAATGGCTTGAGAAATAATCAATTAGTATATGTCGATGGCTCCTATAAAGTTCGTCAAGGCGTGATCGAAAAGGCAATAGCTAGTTCTGTCTCTTCGTCACCTAATTAATGTAAGCCTTCAACTGTTAGTTGGCACATAACAAATCAATCAACACGATTTATTACACTCGGCATCCCTAGGTTGTCGGGTGTTTCTCGTTTTAGGGTGTTAATTTTAAGTATAATCGCATAGTAATAAACGTGTTATTGAGGCGTTGTGCGTACTGAGTCCGAAATTTTTTGCACGGTTCATCAAAAGGATCGCGGCTTTTGTAGTTTTGGCTTAGTAAGCGTTCCTTTCTTCTTTGTTGCCTTTTGGTTTTCGTATTATCAGG
>NZ_CAWPRC010000047.1:0-1888 GCF_963890165.1 Aliivibrio sp. SR45-2
ATACAGAAGAATCGACAACGCGTAAATTCGTAATTCCACGTACGCGGCACTGTTCATCGAGTACAGCCATTGGGTCTTCTTTATTGCCCATTTTGCAGCCACAAGAAGGGTGGTAAGCACTTTCTGCTAAGTCATTGTTCAATAAAGAAAAGTCTATAATAAAATGGAGTTATTCCATTTTATTAAGGAATAACCACGGCACTATCAAACAAAAGAGGTATTTTTAGTGCTGTTAGGCTATCAACTTATGATCGTAATTAGATAAAAACATCCTCAATATTATGTGTAAATTCATTGATTCGATTATTTTGAATTGTCCTCTAAACTTAATAGAAGATACGATGATGATTTAAAGAGGCGCTATGGAGTTTTTACACGAAGAAACAATACTTTGCCCTTACTGTAATGAATCCATTGTGATTCTGGTTGATCAAGAAGATCGTGAGCAAGAGTACATTGATGATTGCAGCGTTTGTTGTCGACCTATTCGAATTCAAGTGACCACTAACGACAATGACGAATTAGTGGTAACGGTATGCGATGAGAATGAAGCGTAAGTTAATTGAATAACAATCAGTTAACGGTGATTATTTTCATTGTCTATTCTATCTGATGTTCTCTACCAAATTGAAATAATTACTTTTCTAAATCAATGGTTTTACAACGTATAGAGAGTGTCGACATACTGGCACTTGGCGACAAGTTGCGTATAAAATCGATAGCTTTAGTTAAATCTTGAGTTTCGATTTTTAGGTTGTTCATAATACGGCCATCGTTGGTCATGTCAGTATCGACAACGCTTGGGCATAAACAACATACCTTTATATTAAAGGGAAGAAGTTCGTGATAAAGCGATTGGCTATAACTCACAATAGCGGCTTTTGTGGCAGAGTACGCGGCGATCTTTGGTACGGGTTCTAAACCTGCGGTTGATCCAATATTATAAATCTCACCATAGCCTTGTTGTTTCATTTTTTCGATAACCAAATTACAGGCCGTAATCGTAGAAAGTAGATTTACGTTTATTAATTCAGAAAGCTGCTTTAGCGTTAAGTTCGTGTGTCCTGCCATGAGAACACCTGCGCTGTTTACCATTACATCGATAGAGCTATGCTCAGCAATGATTGAAGAGATGGCAGATTCAACGTCTGCGGGGTTATTAAAATCGACGCTGATGGTTTCGATACAACTCGACGGGTAGTGGGCTTCTAACTCTAATTTTGTGGCATTGAGGTTGTCTTTATTTAATGAGACTAAAATAAGTGAATAACCTTGCTGAGCAAAGTAGTGAGAAATCGCTTTTCCTATACCTCGACTTGCTCCCGTAATTAGTGCAAATTTAGACATAACCATCTCCTTGTTGAATGCGTTTTTTGCACCATATCATTTTCTTCTATTTTATAAAAGAGACAATATCTCTCTGGCGTTTATTGGTTTTCTCTTTACTTTTAGCACAAACATAACAAATGAATTAACTCGATATTATATATTTAGCCTTTCAGGTTTGAAGTACCATTGGTTTCGATTGTAAGCGTGCTATACGATTACGTCGGACAATATCCAGTAAGCAAGTGAGGCTAGTGAAATGAAAAAGAACTATCTTAATAGAATTTACCGTGGAAAAGTGGAACATCGTTATGGCTTTGATACCGCAATAAATAAATCTCCAATTGAGAAGAGCTTATATCTTTTTCTTGAAGGATTAGAAGGTGATCAATGCGCCGATTCTCACCACCACGGTGGAGTAGAGCGTGCCTTGCATCAATATCCTTTAGAGCATTATGCTTACTGGAAAGAAAAATATGGGGGTGATATTCATTGGGGGGCTCCTGGAATGGGTGAGAACCTGAGCTCAGAAGGAATGACTGAAGAGACGGTTTGCTTGGGA
>NZ_CAWPRC010000048.1:0-1874 GCF_963890165.1 Aliivibrio sp. SR45-2
AGACAATAATTTACGATAAAAATTAAGAAAGAAAGAGGGAATTTTATGTGCTCAATTTTTGGAATTTTAGATATAAAAAGTGACCCTACGCCACTTCGCAAAGTTGCGCTTGAGATGTCAAAAAAGCTACGTCACAGAGGACCGGATTGGTCTGGAATTTATTCATCAGATAAAGCGATCTTGGCACATGAACGTCTTGCTATTGTCGGTTTGAACAGTGGAGCTCAACCTTTATATAGCAAAGATAAGCAACACATCCTTGCTGTAAATGGTGAAATCTATAACCATAAAGAGCTTCGTGCAAAATACGCCGATGATTATGATTTCCAAACGGATTCTGACTGTGAAGTTATTTTAGCTCTATATCGTGATAAAGGTGCTGATTTATTAGAAGACCTAAACGGTATTTTTGCTTTTATTCTTTATGATGAAGAAAAAGACGAATACTTAATCGGTCGTGACCACATTGGTATCATTCCTATGTATCACGGCTATGATGAGCATGGTAATTATTATATTGCTTCTGAAATGAAAGCGCTTGTTCCTGTATGTAAATCAATGAGTGAATTTCCTCCGGGTCACTTCTATTCTTCAAAAGATGCGGAACCAACTCGTTATTATGTGCGTGACTGGATGGAATATGATGCAGTAAAAGATAACCCAACGAGCAAAGACGATCTTAAACAAGCATTAGAAGATGCCGTTAAACGTCAATTAATGACGGATGTACCTTATGGTGTCCTTCTATCTGGTGGCCTTGATTCATCAATTACTTCAGCGGTTGCAAAGAAATTCGCAGCTATGCGTATTGAAGACAACGAAAAATCTGAAGCATGGTGGCCTCAACTGCATTCATTCGCCGTTGGCTTAGAAGGGGCTCCTGATTTAAAAGCAGCTCGCGAAGTCGCTAACCAAATAGGTACTGTCCATCATGAAATGACTTATACCATTCAAGAAGGCCTTGACGCTATTCGTGATGTTATTTATCACATTGAAACATATGATGTGACAACAATTCGAGCTTCTACGCCAATGTATTTATTGGGTCGTAAAATCAAAGCAATGGGCATCAAAATGGTACTGTCAGGTGAAGGTGCTGATGAAATCTTTGGTGGTTACTTATATTTCCATAAAGCACCAAATAAAAAAGAATTCCATGAAGAAACAGTACGTAAGTTGCTTGCTTTAAATATGTTTGATTGTGCTCGTGCCAATAAGTCACTCGCCGCTTGGGGAGTTGAAGGCCGTGTTCCTTTCTTAGATAAAGAATTTATTGATGTTGCTATGCGATTGAATCCACAAGATAAGATGTGTGGTAACGGAAAAATGGAAAAACACATTCTTCGCGAATGTTTTGAAGATGACTTACCAGAAGCCATTGCTTGGAGACAAAAAGAACAATTCTCTGATGGTGTAGGCTATGGTTGGATTGATTCTTTACGTGAAACTGCTGAAGCAAAAGTAACAGATCAACAAATGGAATCAGCAAAATTCCGCTTTCCATACAATACTCCATTAACTAAAGAAGCTTATGTGTATCGTGAGATCTTTGAAGAACTGTTCCCTCTTGAAGATGCAGCTAAATGCGTACCTGGTGGACCTTCTATCGCTTGTTCTTCTGCAAAGGCAATTGAGTGGGATGAATCATTTAAAAACTGTGCAGATCCATCAGGACGAGCCGTTCAAGCCATACATAACGAAGCTTATAGCTAACTAAAATAAGCATTCATAAAAAAAGCGCTCTTAGCGCTTTTTTTTATTTAGAAACCCACATTAATATTTTCGATTTTTATTTCTACTTTTTTATTTATTAATGTAATCAAAAGAATTGAACGCATCTCTCCATCTGCTTCTTTATAAATAGCATCAATCCC
>NZ_CAWPRC010000049.1:0-1841 GCF_963890165.1 Aliivibrio sp. SR45-2
GCATTGTTATGTTCATTATTTATTGTTTGGATGTCGTATGATTCTAGTCATGATGGCCTTGATGTTGGGGAGATTATTATTTACGTAGGAGGTGGTCTTTTACTTAATTTGGTTTTTATTTTTTTTGCATCCGCCGATATAAAGCGGATTTACAAATTTACTAAAAATGGAATATTAACCGAGCAGGCAGATGTTGTGCCAGAGTATGCTTATCAATGTATACGAATGATAGGTAGAGTGGGTGTCGTTGTATGTTTGATTGCTGTTGTTTTTGTTGGCCCTATGGCGTTCGTTGGAGCAGGGGCGAGTGCATTACTCTCATTCAAACTGGTTAACTTTAGGTTGAAACCTATGATGTTTGAAACGTTGTATTTTGATGAAACAGTATTAATTAAAGCGTCGGATGTGAGTTATATATCGGTGATGCCTAATGGAAAAATATCAGCCTCTAGAATGGGATTTTTTTGTAATAAAGAAAATGTAGATGATATTTTTAATACTTTAAAAGAATTCTATCCAAATGGTCATTTTTATGAGGTTGAGAAAGAAGATGATATTTATGAGCATGAAAAGTTTAAAGAGTTCTTACATCCAATGGATCAGGATTAATGTGACATTGCAGGATGCGTTAAATAATGCTAACTCATAACGATATAGATAATACAAACAAAATAGAAGCCATGAGAATGGCCTTATACAACGAAGAAGTACTCTATGAGTATGAAACCGTAGAGCATCAATATTTGGGGTATTTTTCTGGTATTGGTTTTTTTAGTGTTATGAGTTGGATGTTATATGATTTTAGTCAAGATATGCTAGATACCGGTGGTATTGTTGCATTTAGTTTACTCACCATTTTCATGACATTGTTTTTTATCTTTTTTGGTTCTGCAGACATAAAGCGGATTTACAAGTTCACTAAAAACGGAATATTAACCGAGCAGGCAGATGTGGTGCCTGAGTATGCTTATCAATGCATACGAATGATAGGTCGAGTGGGTGTTGTTGTATGTTTAGTTGCAGTTGTTTTTGTTGGCCCTATGGCGTTCATTGGCGCAGGGGCGAGTGCGTTATTCTCATTCAAATTGGTTAACTTTAGGCTGAAACCTATGATGTTTGAAACTTTGTATTTTGAGGAGTCTGTGATAATAAAGTCTTCAAAAGCAAATTATGTATCAATACTTCCCAATGCAGATTTATTAGTTTCAGGGAATGGTTTTATCAGTAATGGTAAAAACATTAATGAAATTTTCAATACATTAAGGGAATTCTATCCAAATGGTTATTTTTATGAGGTAGAGGAAGAAGATGATATTTATGAGCATTATAAATTTAAAGAGTTCTTACATCCAATGGATCAAGATTGATGTGAAATAGTAATGGATACGGTTAAATAATGTATGATAAAGAAAATGAATTAAAGCTAGAGAAAGAACTTTATAATTCTCCAGTGCTTTACGAGTGGGAATATAGTGGATTTCATGGGAATAAAACATCATTAACTCAGTGGCTGTTAGGTATATTTATTCCGTTCTTTCCAATAAGTATATTATTGTTATTAATCAACGATATCAATGCGATGGTACCGTTTCTTTTTATTGCATCCATAATGATGTTTGTTGTTCGTTATTTATGGTTTTCAGATTGCTATTATAAATTTTATCTAACTCAAATAGGACTCTATTATACCTATGAACAAATCATTCCTGATTCAGCTTATAAAGTTGTACGAGGATTTGCATGGTTTGGCGTTGCAGTTTGCATTGTTTCTGTCGCTGTTATTGGGCCAATGGCCTTTGTTGGAGCAGGAGTATGGTCTTACTTTCATTTAAGATGACAGG
>NZ_CAWPRC010000050.1:0-1796 GCF_963890165.1 Aliivibrio sp. SR45-2
TAATAATATAGATTAGTTGTTAGTGGCATTATCTCTCGTCCCTTTTGTTATAAGGCGTCTCTCTGGTTTTTACCCGTAAACTGGATTATGATTTGCGGCTTTCCTGTTGCTGTGTAAATTATCATGACTATTCTTTTGCTGTTACAAATTAGCCTTATTATTGGTGGGTTAATTTTTCTTTATATGTTGATTTCATTATGGCTCAGAAAAAAAGAATCAGAGAAAAAAACGAACGTATGGGCGATTGGTCTGATTGGTGGTTTTGCTAACTTTTGCGACACGTTAGGTGTAGGCAGTTTTGCAATAAAAACGGCGGGCTATAAACAATTTAATTTGGTTGATGACCGAGTATTACCCGGGACATTAAACGCTCAAGCGACGATGGCGACGGTATTTCAAGCATTGATTTTCTTAACTGCAGTTAATGTTGATTTAACCACGTTATTGAGCCTAATTATTGCGGCTTGTGTCGGGGCAACGGTAGGGGCTCGCTTGGTATCCAATTTTGATCGTCAATTGATTCGTTTAATTATGGCGGGTGCGTTATTTATTGTTGCGATGTTGATGTTTGCTGGTCGTTTTGAATTATTCCCATTGGGCGGTGATGCGCTCGGTCTCTCGGGTGAAAAATTAGTTATTGCTGTTATTGGTAATTTTATTTTTGGTGCCTTGATGACGGTTGGTATTGGGTTGTACGCGCCTTGTATGACGATGATTTATTTATTAGGGATGAACCCACTGGCGGCTTTTCCTATTATGATGTGTTCATGTGCTTTCTTATGTTTTTTCTCTGCCGGTGGCTTTATTAAACAAAAAGCCGTGAATTCTAGGGCCTCATTGGTTGTGGCCATTACAGGGCCGATTGGGGTATTGATTGCTGCTTTTATCGTGAAGTCTCTTGATGTTGATATGCTTGCTTGGCTAGTGGCAATTGTTGTTCTATATACCGCCATTATGATGCTACGTTCTTGGCGTGCAGGCCGAAATGAGGTGATGATTGAATCAACCGATCAATAAATAGTCGATAAAGCATCATTTTCTATCACATAATTATTGGAGTTATAAAAAGTTCATGGTATTTTTCGTACACCAATTTTTTATGGATGTTTTATCATGCCAAAGGCAAGTGATATTAAGAAAGGTTCAGCAATTGAACACAACGGTAAAGTTTATTTTGTTAAAGAAATCACTAAGCTAACACCTAGTGGCCGTGCTGGTGCAACGTTATTCCGTATGCGTATGTACGATGTTGCAACGGGTTCAAAAGCAGATGAAAGTTTTAAAACTGATGAGATTATCACTTTAGCTGATTTCAGCCGTCGTAGTGCGACTTTCTCTTATGTTGATGGTAATGAGTACGTATTCATGGATTCTGAAGACTACACGCCATACACTTTCAACAAAGAAGCGATTGAAGAAGAGTTGCTTTTCATCTCTGAAGATACACAAGGTCTTCAAATTCTTATCGTTGATGGCGTACCCGTTGCGATTGAATTGCCTTCTGCTGTAGATTTAGAAATCGTAGATACAGCACCTTCAATTAAAGGCGCTTCTGCAAGTGCTCGTACTAAACCTGCAACAATGACGACAGGCTTAACAGTACAAGTTCCTGAGTATATTGCTAACGGTGAAAAAGTTAAAATTAACACGGCTGAACATAAGTTCATGAGTCGCGCTTAATTTTTACTATTATATAAATAAAATGAAGGCCAGTAATTCGATGAGTTACTGGCCTTTTTCTATTTTTACAAATCAATAAAATTTAATCTTGGTCTATTTTAGGTGAGTAAATAGAG
>NZ_CAWPRC010000051.1:0-1774 GCF_963890165.1 Aliivibrio sp. SR45-2
TTTTTATCAAATGGGAAAGAAAAATACCGAAATGATTTTAAAATTCGGGTTTTTTCTAATGAAAAATATCTATCTCAAGAAGATATAATGTTAATTTTAAATTCGGGACATATTAAAATCTTTCATTCTTTTTTTAAAATAGATATAGATTCTGGTTATGATGTTAAATTCGATTGGGAAATAGGAAGG
This sequence comes from Aliivibrio sp. SR45-2, assembly GCF_963890165.1. Taxonomy (NCBI): domain Bacteria; kingdom Pseudomonadati; phylum Pseudomonadota; class Gammaproteobacteria; order Vibrionales; family Vibrionaceae; genus Aliivibrio; species Aliivibrio sp. SR45-2. The sequence goes on from NZ_CAWPRC010000051.1 coordinate 190, forward strand.
CTTAATTTTTTGATTGCTTATGCCATTAATGATTCAAATATGGATAAGCAGTTAGTATTAGATCTGTTAAAAACAGAAGCGCTTAAGTCTACAGGGTTTGGGGTTCAATGGAAATGCGCAATGGATGTTGCTTTGCGTGTAATTAATGTATCTTTAATAAATGATTTCTATAGTGATAAATATAAAATAAATGTTATTTATAATGAATTTATTGTTAATTCAATTGATTATATAGTTTTAAACCTAGAAAAATATGGTTCATGGAGAGGGAATCATTATTTAACGAACTTGGTTGGTATCTTAGTTGTTTGCGCTCATATTGATAGTAATAAATATAATAAAATGTTTGATTTTGCACTAGCTGAATTATTAATTGAGTTAGATCGGCAGTTCTTATCTGATGGAACTAACTTTGAAGGTTCTACGGCTTATCACCATTTTGGTTTAGAATTATTATCTGTTGTACATACTGTATTGATGAAAATAGATTATAGTGCTAGGAAACAGCATTATAAATCCCCATATTTATTAACTAATCTTGGTATTAAAAAATGTGTATATGACATATCACTTTTTACTAATATCATTGCAAAACTTAAATCTAAAATACTAAAAGGTCTTGAATTTTCTATTGCTAGTTTAGATAGCAGGGGAAGGCTGATTCAAATTGGAGATAATGACTCAGGTAAGGTGTTTAGAACCTGTTACACCGAATGTCATAACCCTGAGTTTTATGCTGATATTGTTTATCAAATTAATGAGTCTTTGAGAACCGGCAAGTTTCCATGCCGTGTTGAAAGTGAGCAATTTTATATTAATTATGTTGAGGCACTACGAAAAAACAAAACTACTAATCAAGAAAGCTTCAAAGATACTGGATTTGAAACTGCGTATTTAAAAGCAAATAAAGTATCTAAACGTTTATATACATTCGAGATTAAAGATATTCGTTTTCCCACTTCGCTGGAATATTTTGAGGATTTTGGCTTAGTGGTTGCACGTAGTAAGGATTCAGTTTTTACATTCCGTTGTGGGGCAATAGGGCAGTTAGGTAAAGGTGGACATGATCATTATGATCAACTGTCTATAACACTAAATGATTCAGGTGAAAGAGTTATTGCTGATCCTGGGGTAGGTTGCTATACAAGAGATACTTCAATCAGAAATCGTTATCGATCATCAAAAGCACACTTTGGGCTTATTTCAAAAGGAGAGGTAGATGATTATAGTAACGTGTTTAGTATCAACTCTACTCCTTCAACATTGCTTACTCTTCATGATAATAAAATATTAGGAAAGCAAGTAGTTAATAATGTAGAAAAATATCGATCTATTGAGTTTGAGCAAGGTCGAGTAATAATTAAAGATTTAGTCATTAATGGTGAGATATTAGAGCAATATGAAAAAATACCTTATTCACCTGGTTATGGAATAATTGAAAATGAGTAAAATAGTTTTACATATCCACCAGAAGTTTTTACCTTACCAAGGTGGCTCTACGCAGAGGTTATTAAATTTAATTCAAGATGCAACTGATGAATATGAACATATCGTTGTCTGTGAAAACTCTGAGAAGGTTGAGTTT
>NZ_CAWPRC010000052.1:0-1766 GCF_963890165.1 Aliivibrio sp. SR45-2
TATTTGAATATATTGAGATCTTCTATAATCGTAAGCGCAGTCACTCAACATTAAACAACTTGAGTCCATTTGAATTTGAAAGTAAATTTGTAAAATAAAGTGTTCGTTTTTCGAGGGGCACACCAACACATAACGCCTGCATAACACGTTTACTACCAAACAATTATACTTAATATTGACGTCTTAAAACGAGAAACACCCGGCAAACTGAGATTGCCGAGTGTAGTAAATCGTGTTGATGCATTTGTTATATGCGATTTACTATTTTTTGTCTAATTGAGTCATTAGATCTTGTATAGATCTTGCTGGATGGGTTCTGTGAATTATTCCATGACAATTTGGGCATAGAGGTTTCAAATCTTTTATTGGGTCTACTTCATATTCTTTCTTAATTTCGGCCAGAGATCGTTCATGATGAACATGTATAAAACCTTGACCTATCTCTCCATAAATTTTATTAAAATCAAATCCACAAACAAAGCACTTACACCCATAATGCTCAATACACTTTGCTCTTGCTTTCGGATTACGCTCATATGCATTAACTGAAATAGTTTTTGTTGCCCCTTCAATATAAAATTCAGGGTTGACCACTTCCTCAGTAATTCGAGACTCAATATCTTGATTATTTCCTAATGCATACCAACGCCCAGAAAGAGCTGCTAAAGTTTTATTTTCCAATTTAGGTGTAAAGCCTTTAATTTTAGCTGTGCCATCTTCTGTTGTATCGTATTGCATAGGAAATGTTTTAAGCTGATATCCTTCTAATTCAATAAGTTTGACATGCTCAATAGATTGCTTACGAGCAGCGCCCTTCCACTCCAAATCTAATATTAGTCCGTCAGTATGAACATCCCAAAGACCAAATATTACAAATTTTTCTTCATGATTAACAAACGACCAACTCCAAGTCCAATTACGGCATGTCGCCCCAACGGATTCTATAAATTTCTTCCTACTCACTACTACCTACCTTTCTTGAGCATATAACGCCGCCATAACTCGTGCTGACGACCAACTTTCCAAATCAATTATACTTTAAACCAAAAACGCCGAATGTTATAAGCATCGTGTTGATGGCTTTGTTATATGCAAATACTCACAAAAACAATTAAGTAAAAACTATGTGTTACTTACCTTCGGATTCATTTTTGTGTGACCTCTTTATATATGTGCCGTTAAATGAAATATTCATTCCCCCGCACATTAAATTATCATCACTTACAACCAAGGCTTTATCAGTAAAAGTAATCAGCAAGTTACAATTATCAATGTCATAACGAATAGTGCCATTTTTTAAAGGAAAAACCCCTCGAATTTCTCCTACATTAGCAGACCCAGTTGAAGCAGATATAATCCAAAGAGCAGAGCCTGAAATCGAATACTCATTCATTCCTTGTTTAACTATATTTATATGAGCACTATCAGAATCTAGATGACCATTTACGTAGCGTTCAAAATAACCACTCACATTTATATTTTCACTAGCGCTAACGCTAAAAACAATAAGTAAAGCACAACTTAAAATTAGAAAATTTTTCAATTTAAACCTTTCCTTACAACCAGTATGAACCACTCAATGGCTTTTAACTTAATTGACCACATTTTGCATATAACGCCGCAATAACACGTTTGCTACGGCACAGACTTAGCTGAATTTTACCGCCTTAATCACTGAAACTAAAGACAAACCCACAACGCCGAATGTAGTAAATCGTGTTGATTGCTTTGTTATAACGCAGTTCTCAATTTAGACCAATGACCTA
>NZ_CAWPRC010000053.1:0-1694 GCF_963890165.1 Aliivibrio sp. SR45-2
ATCGATAAGTGATGCCAGTAAATTTATTGTTGACTATGATTTATCTCAGGGACAACTTTATGCATATGACGGCACGAATTACTATATATTAAATATATACTCATTAGGTGATTCTTGCTTTGTTACCCTACCAACAGCGAGTAAAAACCTGAAAAAAATAGGATTTTTTTGTACATATAATAATTAATTTTACCATAACTCATTCATTTCATTAGTTTTATGGTCTAATAATTAATTACAAACGATTGTAATTAATTATAATTTGAGTTTTACCTTAATTCCTGTAAATTCCGGCTTATTGGTGATGAGCTAAACATAACTTTAGTATCATCTCGTAAGAGTCTTTTTATCTAAGGTATTTACTTGATTTCTAATTGTTCATTTTTATATCAGCCAAAAATCCAGTGTGGAAATATAATTGGCGTAGAAGCTTTGTTACGAGTCCCTGGGACCTCAAATATAGAGAACTATGTCTCTATGATTACTAATAAGCCTTTATTTGATTTATCTGTTATTACAAAAGTGCTTGAAGACAGAAGACTCTATCATTCTAATGTAGGGCTTAGTTTTCCTGTATCCATTAATATTTCTATCCAAAGTTTAGAATCTGATTTTTTTATTCATGAGATGTTTAAAATTTTAGAAAATGAAGAGGATATTACGTTAGAGATTACAGAAAATGATGATTATTTATCTTTAATCAAAGTTAAAGAGTCAATGGATTTACTCAAGTCACTCGGCATTAAATTTTCTTTAGATGATTTTGGTAAAGGTTTTTCTGATATAGAACATGTATTATCATTAGAGTTTAATGAAATAAAAATCGATGGTTCATTAATAAAAAATATAGAGAACGATTTTTATAATTATAGACACCTAAAATATATTCTTGATGAACTTGAAGATATAAATAATTTTCATTTAGTGGTAGAGCGGGTTGAAAACAAACAACAGTTTGATTTAATTGAATCATTTGGTAAGAAAGTAACATATCAAGGGTTCTTTTTTTCTAAACCATTACCGTTACTAGATATAAAAATAACGAATAAACAACAGGTTAATACATGCTTTGTTAATGATAAACTTGTTTTAGAAAAACGGTTATATGATTTAATAAAATGTAGTGATGCAACCGAATGTGAAATATTAATCAATGACATTCATGAAATTGATAATTTTAATAATTTAGGATCTCGAGTTTCTGAGTGTTTAAGTGTACCTGAAATAAAAGAAAATTTGATTAAAAAATACAATAAATTATCGATTAGTTCAAGCAGCCCAGAAATATTGTTTTTCAAATCGTACTTAAACTGTATGAGCCGACTCGTTATTATTCGAGATTCAGAAGGTAATGCGTTATTTAATAACCAAGCACATATTGATTTTATGGGTACGGATTTGGTTGGTATGCCGTTATCTGATGTATATGAAACTTTTGGTCAATATAAAGGCTGTATTACTCTTGATAAGAATCTGATTGAATCCAAATCAAATTTTTTTACGGTAAGGGAATCGGTTGATTTTAATGGTAAAGTGAAATCGTACTATACATTTAGACAGAAAATTAACCATTACGGTAAAATATTAGTAATCACGATTGTTTATGATGAAGATGATAGGGATACATTCCCTCAAGACACTTTAACAGGTTGTTTTGATAGAACAATTTTAAATAGTTATTATATGAACAATTT
>NZ_CAWPRC010000054.1:0-1608 GCF_963890165.1 Aliivibrio sp. SR45-2
CTTTAACCGTTAACACCAAATGGTCTAAATGACTGATCTTCATTCTACCCGCCCTTATTATGATGTAAGGTAACTTACTTAAAATCGATAATATCTAAAAACATTTCATGAGCAAGTTCAATTAATGAAGCATCTTTAGTGAGTTGTAACGACGCTAATAACCCGTTATATACCATCCCTGCCTTTCTCGCTTTTAGTTCTGCATCTTCAATATTATGACGCTTAAGAAGCTCAATGAGTAGCTCTTGAGTTCTCTGCTTATATTTAGCACTCACTTCCGTTATCGTTTTATCTTCATGGCTATACTCACTATAAGCTAATTGAAAATAGCAGCCATTAAATGATGGGATATCAATACAACCAGAGAGTCCCTTAAAGCGCAAAGATATTTTTTGGTCTAAGGTAAGTTCTGGATTCTCAAAAAGCACCTTCACATTCGAAAGTGATTGCTCGCTAAACAATTCCAACGCTTTAGCGATTAAATTCTCTTTTGATTGAAAATATTTATAAATAGTCGCCTTGGATAAACCAGTCGCAGCCGTTATTTTATCCATACTTGTACCGTGAAAACCATGTAACGCGCACAGCTCTATCGTTTTTTGAAGTGCGTTAACTCTCTTTTCTTCTTTCATGACATCATTCTCCTTCTTTAGTTCAATAATAGCAAAATAAACGGTTTAGTTCAAAAACCAGTTGACTTAGCTAAAATAAACGATAGATTAAACTAAACCGTTTAGTTTAATTAAAGGAAATAACAAATGGATAGTAAAACAATAGAAAGGACAAACACAACCACCTCATTAGGCTATAAACTCGGGGTATTTGGTGTGGTTCTTACCCTTTTGTGGATTGGGATATTTAAATTCACACCAACAGAAGCTGCCGCTATCGAACCACTTGTTGCTAATCACCCTTTGATCGGTTGGATATATAATTTTCTATCAGTACAAATGGTCTCAAATATAATTGGCTTGACTGAAATAATCATTGCAATAGGACTTATCGCTGGATTTTTTAACCCTAAAATTGGTTATCTATCAGGTCTCTTAGCCCTATTCACTTTTATTATAACACTCAGTTTCATGATCACTACACCAAACACATGGAAGGTTGTAGATGGTGTCTTAATTACTAATTTCTTTTTACTTAAAGATATTGTATTTGTTGCTGTTGCTTTACTGGTGATAGAACGTAATAAATAGCAGTATGAGGTTAATCTAATATAACGGATTAACCTCAACTTTAATTTCTGTTTTTACTCCCACTTCGTTTTTATCATTTCTCCCTATCGCATAAAGTTGGTTTACTTTCACACAAACAGTTACTGGCATGTTAATTATACGTAACAATATAATCTGCAATCTTACTAAGCGCTCACCCCGCTTAATTACATTCATCAATTGGATGCTTTTATAATTGGCATTCGCATTAATTATAAAATATGATAATAAAAAGGCATGAATTTAATAATAGCCTTCGTATAGCATGTCGAGAGAACCGCTGTTTATTTTCATTAAGAATAAACAGTAATTATATTTATATAAATACAAATAAGAATTCACATCATGAAGTACTTTTTAGTTTTTTTACTTACTTTATCTTTATTCG
>NZ_CAWPRC010000055.1:0-91776 GCF_963890165.1 Aliivibrio sp. SR45-2
GCAGAGAACTGCTCACGATAACGACGCAGTAATTCACCTAATAAATGTTTTTGAGCACGGGTATAACCAGGTAGATCTAATGCATTGATAAGATAAGAGGCGTGTTCTCCTGCTTTTTTATAATCAATACACATACCAATTTCGTGTAATTGTGTTGCTGTTTTTAATAGAGATAAGGCTTGTGGATCAATGAGCCAATCATCGCCACATTGTGCACTTAACTGTTCAGCGAGATCAGTGACTTGCTGTGCGTAATCAGCATCAAGTTGATAGCGCTGTTGAATACTAGAAATCGTACGTTGACATACTTCATCATGCTGAAGTGCTGGGATCATTCCGTAGCATAACCCTTCACGAAGAGCGCCACCGGCCAATGTCATTGAATCAATAGATAATAATTCAAAAATAGCAATAAGAATGGATAAACCACTAGGGAACACTAAAGCGCGCTCAAGGGTCAATCCATCAATATCTAATTCTTCTAAATGTTCGTATTGCATCGCTTGTTTTTGAAGGCGCTTAAGCTTGGCTAAGGTAATAACCTCATCCATGCCTTGCGCCAACATGATTTCTTGCAATGCTTGTACCGTACCACTTGCGCCAACACAGGTTTGCCAACCTAAGTCAGTGTATTGCTGCAAAATCGGCGCTAAGGTTTCCTTTGCTGCGGAGATTGCCGCCTCAAAATTCACTTTGGTTAATGCACGGTCTTTGAAATAGCCTTCAAGCCAAGTAACACAACCCATTTTGAGGCTTGTGAGTGCTTGTGCTTCAAAACCTTCACCAATAATTAGCTCTGTACTTGCGCCACCGATATCAACGACCAATCGACGTCCGCTTCCACCAGAAGTGTGTGCAACTCCTTGGTAAATTGTACAAGCTTCTTCTTCACCTTCGATCACATTAATGTCATGACCTAAGATCTGATTGGCTTTTTTTAAGAAGATATCCACATTGGTCGCTACACGCAGTGTTGCGGTACCGACAATGCGAATATTTTCTACAGGGATGTCTTGCAAACGTTCTGCAAATAAGTTCAAGCAATCCCACCCACGTTGCATAGCTTCATGGCTGAGTGTGTTGTTTTTATCTAATCCCGTAGCCAAACGAACTTTACGTTTAATTTTGGCCATGGTTTGCACACTGCCATTTATATGACGCACAACAAGCATATGGAAGCTATTGGAGCCTAAATCAATGACGGCATACATAGGTGATATTGTTGAACTTTTCATAACATCCTTATTATTCTTTCATCGACCTCTGATTAAGCTTGAGGGCTACGAGGTGGACGTGGGCGTGAATGTTTGCGATTCCCGCTTTGACGTTGACCATTGTTACTGCCGTTACGACGATTTTGTGGTGGACGGCGTTGAAGTCTGATTGGTGCTGGTAAATCTTCCAATAGTGCAGATGTATCGTAATCAGACTGTGGAATTGAATGCTCAATGTATTCTTCAATTGCAGGAAGATTGATTGCGTATTCTTCACAAGCGAAACTAATTGAATTACCGCTTTCACCAGCACGACCAGTACGACCAATACGGTGAACATAATCTTCGGCTTCATTTGGTAAATCAAAGTTAAATACGTGTGTTACTTGTGGAATGTGTAGACCACGAGCCGCTACGTCGGTAGCAACAAGGATATCGACTTCACCTTTCGTAAATTCTTCTAGGATGCGTTCACGTTTTTTCTGTGGAACATCACCAGTAAGAAGACCTACGCGGTGTTTATCGGCAGCTAGATGACCCCAAACTAATTCACATTTGTGTTTAGTATTGGCGAAAATAATTGCACGATCAGGCCATTCTTCTTCGATCAATGTTTGAAGAAGTGCCATTTTGTGATCATTTGAAGGATAGAATAATTCTTCAGTAATCAGGTGACCCGTTTTTTGATCCGGTTCAACAACTACGTGCTCAGGTTCTTGCATGTGTTCAAACGCAAGTTCTTGTACGCGGTAAGATAATGTTGCTGAAAACAGCATATTCAGACGATCAGCAGGCGCTGGCATACGACGGAATACAAAACGAATATCTTTAATGAAACCCAAATCAAACATGCGATCGGCTTCATCTAAAACAACCACTTGGATTGCTTTAAAGTCAATTTGACCTTGTTTGTAGAAATCGATAATGCGGCCAGTTGTTCCGATTAGGATATCAACACCAGCTTCGATAACTTTTTGTTGCTTCTCATAGCGTTCGCCACCGTAAGCAAGTGCCGCTTTTAAGCCGGTACTTGCGATTAGAGATTCAGCATCGTTATAGATTTGAATCGCTAACTCACGCGTTGGAGCCATAATAATAGCTCGTGGTTGCGTGATTTTACGGCCTTCAGGTGCAGGCGTAGTTAATAGGTGATTAAAAGTAGCAGCAAGGAACGCGAGCGTCTTACCAGTGCCCGTTTGGGCTTGGCCTGCAATGTCTTGGCCGGCGAGCAGTACCGGCAATGCCTTAGCTTGAATTGGGGTACAATTAATGAACCCTTTTGCATTCAAACCATCAAGGACCTGAGGCTCTAAACCTAGGTCGGCAAATTTTTGCTCTGTGATGTGCGTCTTTTTCATTGCTATAGAATATCAGTTAAAGCTTGCAATACGAAACGGATTCCATTCAAATAGAGCATCAATTTGCTGGTTACCATGAAATCAGCCTTTAAATTTAACGTTGGAGTTGACGATGAGCGACAAAATTTTGCAGCTTACAGATGACGGTTTTGAAGAAAGTGTTATCAATGCTTCAGGCCCAGTACTAGTAGATTTCTGGGCAGAATGGTGTGGTCCTTGTAAAATGATTGCTCCTATTCTGGATGAGATTGCAGATGAGTACGAAGGCAAATTAACGATTGGTAAATTAAATATCGATCAGAATGCAGGAACACCGCCAAAATTCGGTATCCGTGGCATTCCAACGCTGCTTTTATTTAAAGATGGTGGCGTAGCTGCAACGAAAGTGGGTGCACTTTCTAAAACTCAACTTAAAGAGTTTCTTGATGCAAACCTATAATATAGGGTGCAATTAAGTCAGATAGAACCGCATGTAATGAAAAATTATGTGCGGTTTTGTTTTTCTGAGCTAAGCTAAGCTTAGAAATCAGGGCCAAGCCCTAGACTAAAATGCGAATAAGTGATAATTTATCGGGCGTATTTCATACGATTTCATTTCTTGACCGAGCTCGAAGGTCATCCATTCTTAAATCAACTAAAGATAGAATCTGATTTTGACTAAACAACTACCTACCACTATGAATCTTACTGAACTTAAAAACAGACCAGTGTCTGACCTTGTTGCTCTTGGCGAATCATTAGGCCTAGAAAACCTAGCTCGTCTAAGAAAACAAGACATCATCTTCTCCATCCTTAAGCAACATGCGAAAAGCGGTGAAGACATCTTTGGAGATGGTGTACTTGAGATTCTTCAAGATGGCTTTGGTTTCCTTCGTTCAGCAGATTGTTCTTACTTGGCTGGCCCGGATGACATCTATGTCTCTCCAAGCCAAATTCGTCGCTTTAACTTGCGTACTGGTGATACGATTGGCGGAAAGATTCGTCCACCAAAAGATGGCGAACGTTATTTCGCTCTTCTTAAAGTAAACGCTGTTAATTATGATCGCCCAGACAATGCTCGTAACAAAATCCTTTTTGAAAACCTTACCCCTTTACACGCAAACGATCGTTTACGTATGGAACGTGGTAATGGTTCAACAGAAGATATTACGGCGCGTATTCTTGATTTAGCTTCTCCAATTGGCCGTGGTCAACGTGGTCTGATTGTTGCTCCGCCAAAAGCGGGTAAAACAATGCTACTTCAAAACATCGCTCAAAGTATTGCTCACAACTACCCAGAATGTGAGTTGATGGTTCTACTTATCGATGAACGTCCAGAAGAAGTAACTGAGATGCAACGCCTTGTTAAAGGTGAAGTAATTGCGTCTACGTTTGATGAGCCAGCGTCTCGTCACGTACAGGTTGCTGAAATGGTTATCGAGAAAGCGAAACGTCTTGTAGAGCATAAAAAAGACGTGGTTATCCTATTGGATTCAATTACTCGTCTTGCTCGTGCATACAACACCGTTATTCCATCATCAGGTAAAGTTCTTACTGGTGGTATTGATGCAAACGCATTACACCGCCCTAAACGCTTTTTTGGTGCAGCACGTAACGTTGAAGAAGGTGGCAGTTTAACTATCATTGCAACGGCACTTGTTGATACCGGCTCTAAAATGGATGAAGTTATCTACGAAGAGTTTAAAGGTACTGGTAACATGGAATTGCATTTAAACCGTAAAATTGCGGAAAAACGTATATTCCCAGCGATTGACTTTAATCGTTCTGGTACTCGTCGTGAAGAGTTGCTAACTAAGACTGATGAATTACAGAAAATGTGGATCCTACGTAAGATTGTTCATCCAATGGGTGAAAGTGATGCGATGGAATTCCTAATTGATAAACTATCAATGACAAAAACGAACGATGAGTTCTTTGACGCGATGCGTCGTCAGTAATTGATAGTTTAGTCATTAAATAAAAAGCGCTGCCTACTAGGTAGCGCTTTTTTGTTGATTAAATGTTAATTTGATCGCATTATGGTTTGTACTAAACTTGATAAGGATAATTCAGTTTAGTTATTTTTTAAGGAGCTCCCTCTATGCGACAAGGACTGTTAGCATCAATCCTCCTTTCTACTAGTTTGATGGTCGGTGTAGTATCCGCCTCTGAAATTCAGCCTACATTTGCGAAGAGCTTATTGGTTGATGCACAACTAAAAAAGAAAGTGGATGAGTTACATCAATACCTTATTGATGGTGACATTATTACACTCAATTTCTCTCTCAATCGTTTGTCTATGCCTCAGCAAGAAGCCGTACGCTTTATGTTGCTCCAACAGATAGAGCAACAGAAACTCATTTTGGATCCAAAAGGAACGATTTGGTTAAGAGCGCAATTAACGAAACACCCAACCTATATGATTAAAGAGCAAGGTGATGGGTATGTCGTGACTAAATTGGCGTTTGATTATTCTAGTATTGCTTCTCGTGTGCTAAACCAAATGTCGAAAGATCAACAAGTCTTAGATTTTATTCTTGCTGCAGAAGAGCACAGCTTAGTACTGTCTGAGTGGCTCGTGGGTGAACCCCATGAGGTGCGCGTACGTCAATCCATCGTTTTAGCTGAGTTAGACAGCTTAACCCCTGAAGCGCTTGCCTATTTATCTGGGCAAATTACCGATGGACCGATTTCTGTCTGGTTACCTACCACGGAAATTGTCGTTCGTTTAGCTCAGTTATCGCAAGATCCTGCCGTATATAAAATTTTATGGAAAATGAGAACAGATCAACACAGTATTTCAGAACTAACTCGTTTATCTCGTTTAGCGCCGGACAAGTTTGCAACCGATCAACTGATTGCGGCAACGAGTAATCCTTCACTAAAACAAAGCGCGTTTGCTTCTCTAGCGCAGCTGCATCCTTTGCCTTCAGATGTTGAGCAGTTCTTATTGGCTAAGCTCAGTCATATCCAAGATGGTGGCGCTGTCGCACTTCATTTAGCCAATTATGGGCATGGTTCTTGGCTAGAAAGTTTATCGAATAGTCGCAATAAAGTTCGTAAGCAACACGTAAGATTTGCGTTATCACAACGTTGAGTTTGTTAAGCATTACTCAATAATACGATTGAAGTAGGTTGGGGATATGCACTTGTTTGGGTATAATCTATTCAAACTTCATGACAGTAGATAGCGATGCAATATAAGGATTTACGCGGTTTTCTCGATCATTTGGAAGCGATCGGGCAGTTAAAACGCATTTCACACCCGATTGACCCTCATTATGAAATGACAGAGATCAGTGATCGTACTTTACGAGCGGGTGGCCCTGCATTGCTGTTTGAAAATCCGATTGGTTATGATATTCCTGTATTGACCAATTTGTTTGGTACTGCGGAGCGTGTGGCAATTGGTATGGGACGTAAAGACGTTCTTGAGCTACGTGAAGTTGGTAAGCTATTAGCGTATTTAAAAGAGCCCGAGCCACCAAAAGGGTTTAAAGATGCGATGGATAAGCTGCCAGTATTCAAACAAGTATTGAATATGCCAACGAAGAACATTCGTAAAGCTGCATGTCAGCAAATTGTTTGGAAAGGCGATGACGTTGATCTTGATAAAATTCCGGTAATGAGTTGTTGGGCTGGCGATGTTGCTCCCTTGCTTACATGGGGGTTAACCGTTACTCGTGGCCCACATAAGAAGCGTCAAAACCTAGGCATTTATCGCCAACAAAAGCTCAGTAAAAATAAAGTTATTATGCGTTGGCTTGCTCATCGTGGTGGTGCATTAGATTTACGTGATTGGATGGAAATGAATCCGGGCGAACCTTTCCCTGTTTCTGTTGCGTTTGGTGCTGATCCTGCGACAATTCTTGGTGCAGTAACTCCGGTTCCAGATACGTTGTCTGAATACGCATTTGCCGGTCTGCTGCGTGGCAGTAAAACGGAAGTGACGAAATCGATTAGTAATGATTTAGAAGTACCAGCCAGCGCTGAAATCGTGCTGGAAGGTTATATTGATCCCAGCGAATTTGCCGATGAAGGCCCTTATGGTGACCATACTGGTTATTATAATGAAATTGAAAAGCATCATGTATTCACTGTTACCCACATCACTATGCGTAAAGACCCTATTTATCACAGCACCTATACTGGTCGTCCGCCAGATGAACCTGCCGTATTGGGTGTGGCGTTAAACGAAGTCTTTGTGCCGATATTACAAAAGCAGTTTCCTGAGATTATTGACTTCTATTTACCCCCTGAAGGGTGTTCATATCGCATGGCGGTAGTAACAATGAAGAAACAATACCCAGGACATGCTAAACGCGTGATGATGGGGGTGTGGTCTTTCTTGCGTCAATTCATGTACACTAAATTTGTTTTGGTATGCGACGAAGAAGTGAATGCTCGAGATTGGTCAGAAGTGACTGCTGCAATGTCTCAGCATATGGATCCGTTTCGAGACAGTTTGATGATAGAGAATACCCCTATCGATTCTCTAGATTTTGCTTCACCAGTCGTTGGTTTAGGTTCAAAAATGGGCTTAGATATCACTAAAAAATGGGACGCAGAATTAGCACTGTCACCAAATATTGAATCGTCATCAATAGAGAGTGCACATATTGAAGGTAATTTAGCCGAGTTAACAAAGGCCTTCCCTGAAATCATTGATATTTATTTACAGAATGACAATGCCAGTATGGTGATTGTATCTATCAATAAACAGGCTGCGCATAACGGTAAGAGAATCATGGAAGGGGTTTGGTCTCAGTTTGATGAGAACAAGTTTGTTATCGTGTGTGACGGTGATGTCGATGTGAGTAATTGGAATGACATTATTTGGGCTGTGACGACACGAATGGACCCAGCAAGGGACACACTGTTCTTGAAAAATGAAGACAGTCACTCAAAAGTTGGTTTAGACGCGACCAATAAATGGGAAGACGAATGCCTCCGTGAATGGGGAACACCAATCAAAAAAGATCCTAAAATAGTCGCTAAAATTGACGCTATTTGGGGTGAATTGGGTATCTTTTGAAAAAAATAACCTTATTACCACAGAAAAAAGAATTTGGCATCAAAGAAGGGCAAACTATCTTAGATGCGGCATTAGAGGCCGGAATAAACTACCCAAATCGATGCCAAGTAGGCGCATGTGCTATGTGCTTATGTAAAAAGTTAGAAGGGGAAATCGAATACGATTTAGATCCTCTTTTGACTGATAAAGAACAACAAGAAGGGTGGGTATTTGCGTGTCAGGCAACAGCAAAAAGTGATTTAGTGCTGTTGTTAGAATAAATTCACCCCGTATAATTAGAATCTAATGCTCAATACTCATAATAATTACAGCGTTATAAATACCATTTTAAAATAGGTATCAGCTGAAAAGGAAAGTCATGCCAATCAATTGCAAAGTAAAGTCTATCGAGCCATTGGCTTGTAATACTTTTCGAATTTTACTTCATCCTGAACAACCAATCGCGTTTAAAGCGGGTCAATATTTGATGGTTGTGATGGGAGAAAAAGACAAACGCCCATTTTCAATCGCAAGTAGCCCGTGTCGCCATGAAGGAGAAATTGAACTTCATATCGGTGCTGCAGAGCAAAATGCTTATGCTAATGAAGTCGTACAGTCGATGAAAGCGGCGCTAGAAAATGGCGGAGACATTCAAATTGATGCACCGCATGGCGAGGCGTGGATCCGTGAAGACAACACTCGTTCAATGTTGTTGATTGCGGGTGGTACGGGTTTCAGTTACGTGCGTTCTATTCTTGATCATTGCATTAGTCAGAATATCGAAAAACCAATTTACCTTTATTGGGGTGGTCGTGATGAGCGTCAGTTGTACGCAAAAGCCGAATTAGAAGCGATTGCGGCAGCACACAGTCATATCACATTTGTTCCCGTTATTGAGCAAGGTGAAGGCTGGACTGGCAAAACAGGCAATGTATTGGAAGCGGTGAAGGAAGATTTTAATTCATTAGCGGAATTGGATATTTACATTGCAGGTCGTTTTGAAATGGCGGGTGCGGCTCGTGAGCAATTTACGACAGAAAAACAAGCGAAGAAAGAACACTTATTTGGCGATGCATTTGCATTTATCTAAGCGCTTTTCCTGAGTAATAAATGAAAATAAAATGCCACTCAATTGAGTGGCATTTTTTATACGAGTCATAAAATAGGATTAGATATCATCAACCATGGTTAAGGCTTTTCGAGAAATGTCCGCAGCGGCTTGTTTTCTGTTTTGCTTATCTAAAACCCGAGCAAGATAGGCGTAATCTGACATGTCTTCGCGGATGGCCAATGCCGCTTCAAAATGTTCGCGAGCCGGTTGCCATTTTTGAGTTCGCATATAAAGTTGAGCCAGTGTGCTTTGAATTATGGGATTACGAATATCGTAGCGTGCTAAATCTTCAAGCAGTACCGTAGCTGGGTGATAATCAGGCAGATTTAAGGTTGGCAATAACTCAATTAAGCGATCATCACTGCGTTTCTTTAGGTTATCTCGTAATAGGATATACGCTTCAGAATCGGCTTTGCGATTGTGTAATTGTCGAATTAAACACACTAAAATGGGGATGTGTTTTTTTAGCTTTTTCGGTAAACTTTGCCAATGGTCTAATAGCCCCGTTGTGCCCTTATTCGTCGCAATTAAAGCGAGAATGCCACATTCCACTTTTTCTTCTAATTCAAGCGCTTGTTGCTCTGTAATTAAATTCCCTTTGGTAAGCGGATGAATGATTTTTTTCAATGCTTGCCATTCATTAAGGGCTAAATAACAGTCTTTTAGAAGATCGAGTAAAACCGGATTATGAGGGTAATCAACGTTAACCGACTGAAGTGTCGCAAGAGCAAATTCATATTGTTCTTCACGCATTTGTAATTTTGCGCTGGTTAATGCGACAGCTAAGTGACTGCCTGGTTGTTCTGAAGCGAGCTTTAAGTAGGCATCTCGTTGCTCGATATGTTGGCGACCTTGGGCTGCTTCTGCGGCGGCGAGGTAGTTTAATAACGGAAAATCGTTATGGCGTCCGCCCTTTGTGATTAAACGTTCGGCTTCTTTCCATTCCCCTTCATGCAGTTTAATCATGCCTTTAAAGGTGTTGTAACGAGCCTTTCTAAGATGGCGAGCACTGAACCAACCACGCGTAAAATTACTGACTGACAGAATGCGTTTAACGACTATTTCTAATAAGAAAAGACCCGCAATTAAGGCACCAATGAAGAGAACAAGTGTTGTTAAACTCATTTCAATGGTGGTCTCAGCGACTGAAATTAATACATAGCCTTGTTGGTCTGCGAATGTTGTCCCAACGATTAATCCACCGACTAAGACAATGGCCAGAAGAAGCAATCGAATCATGATTTACCTCCTTCTATTGTTGTGGTTTTAGTCTCAGGCGTTGTTGTACTAACCGCTTGGACATTGCGGCGTAGACGTTCTGAAATGAAATCAGACAGAAGTGCTTGAGTTTTCATTTTTTGTGGATAACGCACATCGACTTTAAATTTAGTCAAAGAATCTAACTGTGCCATAAAGCTCTTCACTGCAGGATCATCTTGTTGGAAATATTGAGATGACCACAATTTCGCACTTTCTAATGACGTTACATACACTTCACTTTGTTCGCGATACAGAGCTTTAGACGCCAGTAGTAGTTTACCTTTGATGTTTTCTTTTAGATAAAAATGCTGCTCAGGGCTAAGTAATGGAATGACATTACCCTCACGAACACGATAAGTAATAAAGTGGCCGGCAAAATCATCCAATGACTGCATCAGGTTTGATTGCCAATCATTGATATTGGTAGACACTTCTTTTTGTTCTACAACGCCCGCTTCAGGGAGAATGGCACTCGCTAATGGAAGGGTATTAATTTGTTGTTCTAAGCTGTTTAATTTCAGAACTAAACCATCACGATCAATCAGTGGGATGGCTTTCAGTGTTGAGATATCACTGGCCATGGCTCTGCGAAGTGGCATTAAACTTGGATCGTTCAATGCTGAAATACGTTGATCGGCATTTTCCATTAAACGGGTCGCACTGACGACGTCATGCTCTAGCCATAATTTTCGGCCCGCCATTTTTACAAGATAATCGGCTTCTGCAAGTAACCAGTCATTTGGTCTGCGACCTTTAACGTCAGCAATGGCCAATTGAAGACTTGCTATGCTTTTGTCTTGCTGTTGGATGAGAACCGTTGCTTTACGTACAATATCGTCAGCTTTGTCCGTGATACGTTGCTCTGCTGTGACGAGTTTTGCATCAAAGGTGCTGTCGGCATTTTTTAATTGCTGTTGAAGTTGAGCAATTTTAAGCTGTTGTTGAGTGACCTGTTGCTGTGATGCTAAAAATGCACCACCACTTAGCAGAATTGAAATGATGATAGCAACCGTACCTAGGCGACGGCTTTTTTTGTCTACG
Source organism: Aliivibrio sp. SR45-2 (assembly GCF_963890165.1). Taxonomy (NCBI): domain Bacteria; kingdom Pseudomonadati; phylum Pseudomonadota; class Gammaproteobacteria; order Vibrionales; family Vibrionaceae; genus Aliivibrio; species Aliivibrio sp. SR45-2. Next base: position 10,978 of record NZ_CAWPRC010000055.1, read on the forward strand.
ACAGGCTCTTCTTTATTTGAAGGCGCTTTAGATGTTGTTGGCTGCACATGTTTCTCCGTCTCTTTTTTTGGGATTTGAGAAGAAGGTGCCGTTGCAGAATTTGATGATTTTTCTTCTGCTGATTGTGGTTTGTTATTGTCTTTTGTCATTTGAAAGTCCCATCATGCATGATGCTCACTGAGATAGTGCAGCACATCGGAATTAGAGGCTCCGCCAACCGTTTCTATATGTTGATAACCAAGTTGTTGAGCAAGTTGGTTAATTCGTTCACTCGGTACTAATAAACGACAGTGCAGTACCCAGTGTAAATGTATGAGTGTGAATTGTTCAGTGAAGAAGGACAGTTGTTCTCCGCTGGTCACTATGATTGTATCTACGTGCTCTTTTTGCCATTCAGCTGCTTTTAATGCGCCATTAAAGGGTGTGTTTTTTCGTTGATATGTTTCACAATAAGAGACTTCTACCCCCGAATTGTCAAGCGCTTGAAATATTAAGTCTCGTCCACCATTGCCTCGTAAAATGAGAGCTTTCTTTCCTTGTGTGTTTTTTAAAACAGGAAGAGCCAATAAATGTTCGCTATCGCTGTGTGTTGGAAAGTGTACTGTATCTACAACATACTTTTTGAGGTGTTGAGCGCTCTTTTGACCAACCGCAATATAATTTACCCCTTTTTTCCATTCCGTTTGCTGCATTTGAAGGCTGTTCTGCGCATGTTCAACAGCATGTTGGCTTACGGCGATGATAAAATCACCATCAGACAGAGAAGAAAAAAGAGAAGGCAATTGAGAAAGTTCTCGTCCTGGATGTATGGTTAACAAAGGATGAGAAATGGCGAGATGCCCTGCTTGGTGTAGGGCATCACAGAGTGCTTGGCTCTCTTGCTCTGGGCGAGTCACCAATATGGTCATGTTAAGCGTCAGCGTATAGGCGGTCTAAAATGTCTTTTGCACCGTCATTAAGCAGTTGTTCGGCCAGTTTTGTGCCAAGTTCTTCAGCATCAGAGACTGGACCCGTAGTTTCACCGCGAACCATAATCGATCCGTCAGGTTCACCAACTAAAGCACGTAACCAAATTTGATCGCCATCGATTAATGAATAGCTGCCAATTGGTACCTGGCAACCGCCTTCAAGGCGATTATTCATTGCTCTTTCACACAATACACGGTGAGCCGTTTCTGGGTGATTAAGTGGCGCGAGTAGTGCTCGAATACGATCATCGTTCAAGCGGGTTTCAATACCAACAGCACCTTGACCAACAGCGGGTAGAGATTGCTCTGGTTCAATTGAACTTTTAATGCGATCTTCTAAGCCAAGACGAATCAGTCCGGCACACGCAAGAATGATCGCATCGTAATTACCATCATCCAGTTTTTGTAAACGTGTTCCCACATTACCGCGTAATTCTTTGATGATTAAATCTGGACGATATTCTTTTAACTGGCATTGACGACGTAAGCTACATGTACCAACTGTAGCACCTTGTGGTAATTCATCAATGTTGTTGTAGGTATTTGATACAAAAGCATCACGCGGGTCTCCACGCTCGCAAATAGTGACAAGCCCTAGTCCTTCAGGAAATTCGACAGGCACGTCTTTCATAGAGTGAACGGCAAGATCGGCACGACCTTCTAACATCGCAACTTCAAGCTCTTTAACGAATAAACCTTTACCGCCAATTTTAGCTAAAGGTGTATCAAGAATGATGTCTCCTTTAGTGACCATTGTAACGAGTTCGACTTCCAAACCAGGGTGAGCGGCTTGCAGTGCATCCTTTACAAAATGAGCTTGCCATAGAGCCAGAGGACTTTTACGAGTGGCAATACGAACTGGTAATTGTTGTGACATAGTAGTATCCGTTCAAAATAATTACCTTATCCTACCATTAGTTGAGGGTGAGGTGAAAATACCGGATGACAACAGTGTGATTATAGGTTAAAAACAACACCGCAAACGGTATGGGTATTACACTTTCTGCTCATGCGTGTATCTTTACGTTCTGAAGTAAAAGTGTTATCTTGATCACGTTTTATGGTTGGAATTGAACGAATGCTGTTCAATATTTACCGTCATGTATTGTGACGACAATAAACTAGGCTTTCTATTTGCACACCTATATTGAAACCTTAATTGCTAGGCAAAAACGTCTCACGGAACAACGTGTAGAGCGTGCATTGGCATTAATGAAACCACTAGCGCAAGAGATATTCCATCAATTGCCATTGCTATTGCATTTCAATCACTCGGAGCTTCCGGGTTTTATTGAAGGTGCACCTAGTGGTATTAAAAAGTTTCATGCAAATCAGAAACAACGTGAGTGGATGGCTGAGCTAACACTCCGTTACCCTCTATCTACCTCTAATCAAGAAAATATCCTTGGTCTTTATTCCATGGGTAGTACGTCTTCTATTGGCCAAACTGTTGCCAGTGACCTCGATATCTGGGTGTGTATTCCTGAGCATCTTGCACCAGAAAAGAAAGCGTTATTACAACAAAAATGTGATGCGATTACAGAGTGGGCTTTGCAATTTTATATTGAAGCAAACTTCTTTCTGATGGAGCAAAATCGTTTTCGTGATGCGTATTCTGAAGAAATGACGGGTGATAACTGTGGATCTTCACAGCATCTACTATTATTGGATGAATTTTATCGTACCGCGGTATGCCTTGGTGGTCAGCAGCTATTATGGCAAATCATTCCTCCTGAAATGGAAGAAAGCTATGATGAATATGTCGCTCAATTATGCGAAAGCGGTGTCATTAAGCGTGACGAATGGGTCGATTTCGGTCGTTTAAATCATATTCCTGCGGAAGAGTATTTTGGGTCTAGCCTATGGCAGCTCTATAAGAGTATTGATTCACCTTTTAAATCGGTGTTGAAAGCCATTTTATTAGAAGCTTATTCTTGGGAATACCCACACACACAATTATTAAGTATTGATAGTAAACGCCGTTTTTTTGCCGATGAGCCTGATCTCTATGGTATGGATGCGTATTATTTAATGCTTGAAAAAGTGACGCGTTATCTTGAGCGTACAAACGATTTATCTCGTTTAGAGTTGGTTCGCCGTAGTTTTTATCTAAAAACACATGAGAAGCTATCGCGTAGACAAGTTCAAGATTCTGTTGAGTGGCGTCGTAAAGCACTGACTGAGCTGACAACGCAATGGGGATGGTCTCAAAGTACCATTGTTGAGCTCGATTCTCGTCGTACTTGGAAAGTCGAACAAGTTAAAAAAGCACATAACGATTTGCTTGAAGCGTTAATGCAAAGTTATCGTAATTTGATTCGTTTTGCGCGTAATAATGATATTACGTCTTCTATTAGTCCTGAAGATATTAGTATTCTTGCTCGTAAGCTTTATGCTGCATTTGAAGAGCTTCCTGGCAAGGTTACTCTGCTTAATCCACAGATCTCTCCTGATTTACATGAATCCGATTTAAGCTTTATTGAAGTTCCAGAAAATGGGGTAAATAAACCCGGCTGGTATGTCTATAAAAAACCGCTTATTGCCAAAGAGTTGATGGGGGCTAAGCATTTAGAACACAATAAGTATCTAAGTAAATTGGTTGCGTGGGCATTTTTTAATGGCTTGCTTACAGAATCTACTCGTTTGGATGCCGTGGTACGAAATGCAGATTTGAACATTGATAAGTTTTATCAAATGGTCAGTGATTTAAGAAACACATTTTCGGTGCATTCTCCACGTCCAACCAAAGAAGAACTGGCTAGCCCGTGTGAAGTTCGTCAGTTATCTATTTTTATTAATTTAGAAAACGATCCAACAGAAGAATTAACGATTAAAGCCGAGCGAGCAACGCAAAGCGATGCGGATATCTTTAGTTGTGGCAAAGAACAGCACAACTTAGTGGGCAGTGTGGATTTGGTGTATCGAAATTCATGGCATGAAGTGAGAACGTTAAATTTTAGTGGCGAGACCGCTATTTTAGATGCTTTGAAAACGGTATTGTGCAAAATGCACCAAGATGCAGAGCGCCCAGAATCTGTTGATGTGTTTTGTTACAGTAAGCAAATGCGCGGTATTATTCGTAATAATATTTACCAATTATTGGCTGAATGTTTAGAGTTACGTTTGAAACCCGTTGAGAACAGTGAAAAACGCCGTCGTTTTAAAGGCATTAAGATTGGTTCAACTATGTATGGATTGTTCTTTGAGCGCCGTGGTGTTTCGATTCAAAAATTGGAAGATTCCGTTCAATTTTATTCCAGTATCTCAACCAATAAAGCGATTGGTTCTACGAGTGTTCCTCTTGATCGCCGTGGCATTTTAATCCCTGATGTTGTGGATTCGTTTGCCAGTGAAGGTTTGATTCAATTTTTCTTTGATGACATTGAAAAAGGCTTCAATATCTATGTGCTTGATGAGGAAAACAACGTAGAAATCTACCATGATTGTTATGGCAGTAAAGATGATATGGTGAATAGCATCAATCATTATTACACCTCTAGCCGTAATAACGTTGATTTAGAATCGCCAGACAAAGTGAATTTTAATTTACCTCAATTTTATGATCTTGCGTATTGTGAAAATAGAGAAGCCTCTATTGTTCCGTATCGTAGTGGTCAACAGCAATCAAAAGTGAAACAAGCTTAATACTTTCCTGATTATGGGTGTGCTGTAAAAACACACCGTTTGGGTCTCACTTCATTTCAGTATATACTCCACTCACATGTATAAATAACCAGTGTGATGTGATGGACGTTTCTTTTCTTCTTGATGGTCTTAATGACAAACAGCGCGAAGCCGTAGCCGCTCCGTTAGAAAACATGCTTGTACTTGCGGGTGCCGGTAGTGGTAAAACTCGAGTACTTGTTCATCGTATCGCATGGTTAATGCAAATCGAGCAAGCGTCTCCTTTCTCTATTATGTCGGTGACATTTACCAATAAAGCCGCCGCTGAAATGCGTGGTCGTATTGAAGAATTAATGCACGGTAGCGCAGGGGGAATGTGGAACGGTACTTTTCATGGTATTTGTCACCGTATTCTTCGTGCTCATTATCTTGATGCGAAATTGCCTGAAGGTTTTCAGATCATCGACTCTGATGATCAACAACGCTTATTAAAGCGTTTGATTAAAGCGCAGAACTTGGATGATAAAAACTGGCCTGCACGTCAAGCTGCATGGTTCATTAATGGGAAAAAAGATGAAGGTTTACGCCCGCATCAAATTAACTCATTTAATGATCCTATCGCTGAAACATGGTTAAAAGTGTATCGCGCTTATCAAGATGCTTGTGATCGTTCAGGCTTGGTCGATTTTGCTGAGATTCTTCTTCGTGCTCATGAACTGTTGCGTGATCATCAGCATATCCGCGAACACTACCAAGCTCGCTTTAAGCACATTCTTGTCGACGAATTCCAAGATACGAACAACATTCAATATGCATGGCTACGTATGATGGCGGGCCCGGATTGTAAGGTTATGATCGTTGGGGATGATGATCAATCAATCTATGGTTGGCGTGGTGCTCAAATTGAAAATATTCAACGATTCTTAAATGAATTTGTTGGTGCTAAAACCATCCTTTTAGAGCAAAATTATCGTTCAACAGCCAATATATTGAATGCTGCCAATGAATTGATCAGTAACAATACCGAGCGAATGGGCAAAGAGCTGTGGACTGAAGACGCTGATGGCGAGTTGATTTCAATCTATTCAGCTTACAATGAAATGGACGAAGCTCGTTTTGCGGTTGGAAAAATTAAAGAATGGCGCGATAACGGGGGAGCATTAGAAGATACCGCTTTCTTATATCGTAATAATGCTCAATCTCGAGTTCTTGAAGAAGCCTTAATACAAGCAGGTTTACCTTATCGTATTTATGGTGGGATGCGATTCTTTGAACGACAAGAGATCAAAGATGCACTGTCCTACTTACGTTTAATGAATAATCGTAATGATGATGCTGCGTTTGAACGTGTCGTAAATACGCCAACACGAGGCCTAGGTGACAAAACTCTGGAAACCGTGCGTTTGGCTGCGCGTGAACGTGGTGCAACCATGTGGCAAGCAAGTATTGCCTTAATCGAAGAACAAGTATTACCTGGGCGTGCGGCGGGAGCGTTAAGTCGTTTCGTTGAGCTAATTAATGCGCTAGAAGATGATACACGTGATTGCCGTCTGCATGAACAAACTGACCAAGTGATTAAAAGCTCGGGTTTGTTTACTATGTACGAACAAGAAAAAGGCGAAAAATCGAAAGCGCGTATTGAGAACTTGGAAGAATTAGTGACCGCAACGCGTCAATTTGATAAACCGGAAGAAGCTGAAGAAATGACGGATTTAACCGCATTCTTGACGCATGCCGCATTAGAAGCGGGTGATGGTCAGGCGGATGAATTTGAAGATGCGGTGCAATTAATGACGCTGCACAGTGCAAAAGGGTTAGAGTTTCCTTTGGTCTTTATGGTGGGTGTTGAAGAGGGGATGTTCCCAAGTCAAATGTCAGCAGAAGAAGCTGGGCGTTTAGAAGAAGAACGTCGTCTTTGTTATGTTGGTATGACTCGTGCGATGGAGAAACTCTATATTCTTTACGCAGAAACTCGTCGAGTGTATGGGCAAGAGAAATTTCACAAGCCATCACGCTTTATTAAAGAAATCTCGGCAAAGTTTGTTGAAGAAGTTCGCATGAAAGCAAAAGTCAGCCGAACCAGTTCATATGGTAGTTATGGGTCTCAAAGTGAGTCATCCCAAGCGCGTTTTGGTCAAACGGCAATGAGTAATAGCTTTAATGAAACGGGCTATAATTTAGGGCAGCGAGTGAAGCATCCTAAATTTGGTGAAGGCACGATCATCAATTTTGAAGGTGCAGGCCCACAAGGGCGTGTTCAGGTTGCTTTTAATGGTGAAGGGATAAAATGGCTTGTAACGCAATACGCGAAGTTAGAGTCGATGTAATTTAATTGATATTTTTACCAATAAAAAGAGCCTATATAATATAGGCTCTTTTTTTATGTCTATATATTATTTTGATGTTTATTCTAACAATGGGCTTAAAAACTGTAATACCTTACATTCTTGGCATTTGTATTTTACGGTATTTCTCTTTGTTAGATGTCTTTCTATAAAACTTCGTCGAGATGGACGTATTGGTAATGTTGCTTTGCAGTTCTTACATTTATTCATGAGTTAAGCCTATTAACAATATTGTCTTTTATAATTATTGCACTAGCATCACGTATTGTAAGTAAGGTTACCTCGGCTGATATCTATTTCAATATTTACATATTACATATTAAATGTAGCTCGCAAGAAGGAATGTAACGGATGATACTTATCGTGTTGTCGTCAATTTTTCAAGTCTCTATTGCCGATTGAAACTGAATTATCTATTTAATTTTTATAAATTTATTCATATTAAATAAAATTGGAAATATAAGGTTATATTTTTTAAATAGTTAGAATTAAGGGCTTTGATTAATTATTTATATTAATTATGAATATGAGTCCATAGATTGGCTTATTGAATGTCATTAATGATAGTTATGGCTAGGTTCATTCGGTTGTTATTTATTTTAAATAAAAAAAGAGAGCTAATTAAGCTCTCTTTTTTTTATTTTTGTGCATCAGATTTTGATGAAAAAGGACTTCTAAATTGCAGTTCATCACATTCTTTGCATTTATATTTTTTAGTGTTTCGTTGTGTTATATGCTTTTCAACAAAACTTCGTCGAGACGGTAGCAGCGGTAATATCGCTCTGCAGTTTTTACACTTAGCCATGGAGTCAACCTATTTATAATATTGTCAATACTGTTTCTTCTAATTATTCAAGCAGTATCACATATTATGAAGTTTACTTCAGGAGTTATTTTATTATTTCAATAACTTTATTCTCATTTTCGGGTCATGTCTCACAAAATAAATCAAATGTTTATTTTGTGTTAATTTTTTGGTTTCTTTTTTTATATAAAAGCGCATCGCCCGTAAACAGAATTAATGCGCTCCAAATAAAGGCGAAGGTAATCGCTTTATCTGTACTAAATTCTTCACCATATAAACCAACCGCCAACAGGAACATTAAACTAGGGCCAATATATTGGAAGAACCCTAACGTTGAGAGCTTTAATCGTGTGGCTGCTCCAGTAAAGCATAATAATGGAATGGTCGTGATGATACCGGCCGCAATAAGAAGGAGATTGAGGTTCATTGCGTTATTCGTAAAACTAGACGTTGCAGAATCAGCAATGAATAATAAATAAATAGCGGCCATTGGTAGCATTACTAAGGTTTCAATAAACAGTCCAGATTGAGCATCCATAGCGACTTTTTTTCGTAATAAACCATAAAACCCAAAACTACACGCAAGTGCTAAAGCGACGATAGGAATAGAACCGAAAGTAATTAATTGAACAATGACGCCAATAGCAGCACAAGCAACGGCAACCCATTGTAATTTACGTAAACGCTCACCCAAAAATATCATGCCTAATACAACATTCAATAAGGGATTAATATAGTAACCCAAACTGGCATCGAGCATATGGTTGTTATTTACAGCCCAGATAAAGATTAACCAATTTGTTCCGACCAATAATCCCGTCGTGACTAAATAGGTCATTTTTCGTTTGTCTTTTAATGTGTTTAATACTGTTTTCCAACCTTTAGATACACAGAGTAGACCCGCTAAAAAGAAGAAAGACCAAATTGCACGATGACTTAATATCTCTAATGGAGAAACACTATTAATGGTTTTAAAATAAATAGGCGCAATGCCCCACATGGTATAAGCAGCAATCGCGAGCAAAATCCCTTGTCGGGTGCGCTGTTGTTCAAGTTCAGTTGTCGGCATAGAATTCTTCAGTGAAATGAGAAGGAGAATAGACGAACGTACATGGATACGTTAGTGCGAAATTATAGATTTGAGTATAAGGATGGATGTCGAATGTGCCTAGTTTTTTCCTATTGTTCTTTTCCTCACCAATAACGATAGGTAGAATGGCTCTCCCGCATTATTAATGAGTTTTTTATGTCCAGCATTACAGTAGAGCAGCCAATGGAACAGGTATCACAGAGCCAAACTGTTTTAAGAGATGTTTTTGGTTATCAGGAATTTCGTGTTGGACAAGAAGAAGTCATTAATGCCGTTCTTGAAGGTAAAGACAGCTTAGTTATTATGCCGACGGGGGGCGGTAAATCACTGTGTTATCAAATTCCAGCTTTAGTGTTTGAAGGGTTAACTTTAGTCATCTCGCCATTGATTTCTTTAATGAAAGACCAAGTGGATCAATTAAAGGCAGATGGAGTGCAAGCAGAGTGTTTAAATTCTACGATTGATCGTGACGCTCAAGTCTCTATTTGGAACCGAGTTAATTCGGGTCAAATTAAGATGCTGTATGTGTCACCTGAGCGTGTGATGATGCGAGATTTTATGGATCGATTAGCATCCCTAAATCTATGTATGATCGCCGTGGATGAAGCGCATTGTATTTCTCAATGGGGCCATGATTTCCGCCCTGAATATGCATCTCTTGGTCAAATCAAACAACGTTTTCCTAATGTTCCGATTATGGCGCTAACGGCAACGGCTGATGAAGCAACACGTAAAGACATATTAAGTCGTCTTTCTTTACCAAATCCTCATGAATATTTGGGCAGCTTTGATCGCCCTAATATTCGCTATACCGTGTTAGAAAAACACAAGCCAGTCAGTCAAATTGTTCGATATCTTGCAACGCAGAAAAACCAATGTGGTGTGATTTATTGTGGTAGCCGTAAGAAAGTCGAAATGCTGACAGAAAAGCTCTGCAATAACCACATTCGAGCGGCGTCTTATCATGCGGGTTTGGATCTTGATGAGCGAAATTATGTGCAAGAAGCATTTCAGCGAGACGATATTCAAATAGTGGTTGCAACGGTTGCTTTTGGCATGGGGATTAATAAATCCAACGTGCGTTTTGTTGCTCATTTTGATATCCCAAAGAACATTGAATCGTATTATCAAGAAACCGGTCGAGCAGGGCGTGATGGTTTACCTGCAGAAGCGGTGATGCTTTATGATCCTGCGGATATTGTTTGGTTAAGAAAATTAGTGGAAGAAAAGCCAGAAGGCCCACAAAAATTAGTTGAAAGCCATAAGCTAAATGCGATGACGGCTTTTGCTGAAGCGCAGACATGTCGTCGCCAAGTCCTATTAAATTATTTTGGTGAATACAGTCCAAAACCTTGTGGTAACTGTGATGTTTGTTTAGATCCCCCAAAACAATTTGATGGCACTGAAGCCGCCCAAAAAGCACTCTCTTGTGTTTATCGCGTAAACCAAAGCTTTGGTGTTGGTTACGTGGTGGAAGTTCTGCGTGGATTAAAGATTGCTCGTATTCGTGAGCATGGCCATGACAAGTTATCTACTTATGGTATTGGTAAAGACAATAGTCACGAGTATTGGGTTAGCATTATTCGTCAATTGATCCATAAAGGATTATTAACGCAAAATATTACCCGAAACTCGACATTACAGTTAACCGAAGAGGCACGTCCGATCTTAAAAGGTCAAGAACCCCTAGAATTAGCGGTTCCACGTTTAGATACTGCGGCTAAAACGGCGAAATCTGAAAAATTGAATAATCGTCAATACGATAAGCAATTGTTTGCCAAATTACGTAAGTTACGTAAATCCATTGCTGATCGTGATGATCTCCCTCCTTATATCGTTTTTAGTGATGCAACGTTAATGGATATGGCTGACATTACTCCGACGTCTTACGGTGAGATGCTTGCTGTTAATGGTGTAGGGCAGAAGAAACTAGAAAAATACGCCGATCCTTTTTTAGATTTGATCGAGATGCACATTACAGGACAAGGATAAGTCGTGAGTTTATTTTCTGTTATTGAGTTTGATAATAATGAAGGCCGTATTATTTTCGGTATCCCGCCGTTTGATTTTGATTCGTTTGACGTTATTGGTCAGCAACTCGTGTCTGCTATGAATGCAAGTATTGTAGAGAAACAAATGGATGCAGATTTATATTCTTGGTTGATTGATTTTGAAGGTTGCCAATTTATGCTGCGTGCAGAGCATTATTCTAATTCAGTATGGTTAGAAGCGTTAGCTCGTAAGGAGCATCAAGACGAATTGTCTTTTATTGCGGGATTGTTTTAAGCAACTCTTGTGATCAAAAGCGGTTAATGTATAATCACCGCCCTGAAAATTGGCTAGAGTAGATACTCTTAATTGAGTGCTAATCAGCTGTGTGTTTAATTTGGGTTCCCTCGCCCCCAATGACAAAAAGGTACTTATATGAGTACATTTACGCCCGCGCAACAGCGCAACGCTTTATCTTTCCTTGTTTTATTCCATCTTGTAATAATTGCATCAAGTAACTATTTGGTTCAAATCCCATTCACTTTGTTTGGGTTTCATACCACATGGGGTGCATTTACCTTCCCGTTCATTTTCTTAGCGACAGACTTAACGGTTCGAATTTTTGGTGCCAAAATGGCAAGAAGTATTATCTTCTTTGTTATGTTGCCAGCACTGGCGGTATCGTATGTCTTATCCGTCGTGTTCTTTGAAGGTCAGTATCAAGGTCTTTTACATCTGAGTGAATTTAATTTATTCGTTGCTCGAATTGCGGTCGCCAGTTTTATGGCTTATTTACTGGGTCAAATCTTAGATGTGTATGTGTTTAATCGTCTTCGACAGTTAAAGCAGTGGTGGATTGCACCAACGTGTTCAACGTTGTTTGGTAATGCATTAGATACGTTGGCATTTTTTGCTATTGCCTTTTACCAAAGTCCAGATGCTTTCATGGCTGAACATTGGACTGAAATCGCTTTAGTTGATTATAGTATTAAGCTTGTGATCAGTTTAGGGCTATTTGTTCCTATGTATGGTGTGCTGTTGAATTACCTAATTCGCAAACTCACTTCGGAAGGACATCAGCTTGCTACTCAAGCATCATAAAAGATGAGATAGCAATAAATAAGGAAGAGGTCAGTACTATACTGGCCTTTTTTATAATTATATCTTATTGATAATTAATGAATAGTAAAACTAGTTGAGATTAGGTCTCATTTAAGTGTTGCATTTCAAATGAGAATGGTTATTATTAACTTGTCTTCAGGGAATAGAGCACAAGGATTTATCTGAGTCATTATTTCAAGAAGGCACGACATTGCTCACATTGCTTCCAGTGTAAATCAGCTACATGAGCAGTGGTGAACGTTTCTAAGTTAACGGGTACCATTGTTCTTTTTTGCTGAGCGGCGCTTCTTTTAGAAGTCGCCGCTTTTTTTTGTCTTTTTTTTGAAAAGGTATCTGCAAAAGAGCTAAAAATAGGCTTTAAAATATCCTGATATTTGAGAAGGATATTAGGATATTAATATTATTGTCCACAAAGCATGATCAAGAAAGGATCCATCTGTGGATCATTTATACAGATCTAACTGTTTGATTGTGTGGTTTTAATTTTTAAAATATAGCGTTGATAAAACCATTACTAATTTAGTGAAAAATAATTACAAACAGACTTATCCACAGAATCGTGAACTTATTTTCGTGTTTATTTTTATTTGAGAAAGAAAAAGAAAAGAACGAAGTTGAGTGTTTTGATGTGGCTTGGTGATGGGGTAGAATGAAAGTCATTGATCATCATAAACTCTGGATAATACAGACTATGGCAAGAATTCCTGATAACCCATTCATTTTAGTGGATGGTTCCTCATATCTTTTCCGCGCTTACCATGCTGCTCCGAACTTCACTAATGGCAATGGTGAGCCAACAGGTGCAGTGTACGGTGTTATCAATATGCTGCGTAGTCTTCTAAAGCAATTCGAAACGAATCGTATTGCGGTTATTTTTGATGCGAAAGGCAAAACTTTTCGTAATGACATGTACCCAGAGTATAAAGCGAATCGTCCACCGATGCCGGATGAATTACGTTGCCAAATCGAACCATTGCATAAATTGATTAAAGCGATGGGTTTACCGTTGATTTCTATCTCAGGTGTTGAAGCCGATGACGTGATTGGTACGCTTGCATCACAAGCGTCAAAGGCTGGTATCCCAGTACTGATTAGTACCGGAGATAAAGACATGGCGCAGTTGGTTGATGAGAACGTCACATTGATAAATACCATGACGAATGTGATCATGGGCCCTGAAGGTGTGGTTGAAAAATTTGGTGTTCCTCCAGAGCTTATTATTGATTACCTTGCCTTGATGGGAGATGCCTCAGATAACATTCCTGGTGTTCCTGGCATTGGTGATAAAACAGCAAGAGCCTTATTACAAGGTGTTGGTGGTTTAGATACGCTTTACGCTAATCTTGATGATATTGCGCCTCTTGGTTTCCGTGGTTCAAAAGGCATGGCTAAGAAGTTGGAAGAAAATAAAGAAGGGGCTTATCTTTCTTATAAACTTGCAACGATTAAATTAGATGTTGAGTTAGAACAACAACCAGAAGAACTTGTGAAACAAGAACCGAATGTTGATGAATTAATCCAAATGTTTGGTCAAATGAACTTCAAGCGTTGGTTAACTGAAATGCTGGATGGCAGTGACGGTAAGATCGTTTCACATGAAACATCGGCACACCGAGCAACCAGCTCGTCATCAGATGAAGGTGATAGTGCAGAAGAAGAAACGATTGTTGCTGCTCAGGTCGATCGTTCAAAATATGAAACCATCTTCACGAAAGAGGCGTTTTCTGCGTGGTTAGAAAAATTAAATAGTGCAGAAGTAACCGCGTTTGATACTGAAACAGACAGCTTAGATTACATGGTCGCGAACCTGATAGGTCTTTCTTTCTCTGTAGAAGAGGGAGAAGCCGCTTATGTGCCCCTTGCTCATGATTACCTTGATGCACCTGAGCAATTAGATCGTGATTGGGTTCTGGCGCAATTAACGCCGTATTTAGAAGACGAGACTAAAGCAAAAGTAGGTCAAAACCTGAAATACGATGCGAGCGTGCTTGCTCGTTATGATATCGAAATGAAAGGCATTAAGTTTGATACCATGTTGGAATCTTATGTTTATAACAGCGTGGCTGGTAAACATAACATGGACAGCCTTGCACTGCGTTATCTGCAGCATAATACGATTTCATTTGAAGAGATTGCAGGTAAAGGTAAGAAACAACTGACCTTTAACCAAATTGCGTTAGAAGAAGCAGCACCTTATGCGGCTGAAGATGCGGATATCACGCTGCGCTTACATAATGTTTTACATGCGAAACTGATGGCTGATGAAAAACTGAATTCAGTGTTTACTGATATCGAACTGCCTTTAATTTCAGTGCTTTCTCGCATGGAAAGAAAAGGCGTATATATCGATGATATGCTGCTTTCTGCGCAGTCATTGGAAATCGGCCAGCGTTTAGATGAGCTAGAAACAGCGTCATTTGAAGTGGCAGGACAAGAGTTCAATATGAACTCACCAAAACAACTGCAAACCATTCTGTTTGAAAAAATGGAATTACCAGTGATCAAGAAAACACCATCAGGTGCTGCTTCTACGAATGAAGAAGTACTGCAAGAATTGGCGTTAGAGTATGAATTACCTAAATTGATTTTAGAATATCGTGGTTTAGCGAAACTAAAATCAACCTACACCGACAAGCTTCCTAAGATGATTAATCCATCAACTGGTCGTGTGCATACTTCTTATCATCAAGCAGTAACGGCGACTGGGCGTTTATCATCGACCGATCCTAACTTACAAAACATTCCAATTCGTAATAAAGAAGGCCGTCGTATTCGTCAAGCATTTGTGGCACCTCACGGATGGAAAATCTTAGCGGTCGATTACTCTCAAATTGAACTTCGTATTATGGCGCATTTATCTCAAGATAAAGCCTTATTAGAGGCATTCTCTGCGGGTAAAGATATTCACGCAGCGACGGCAGCTGAAGTAAAAGGCGTATCAATTGAAGAGGTGACGTCAGAAGATCGTCGTCGTGCTAAAGCCATCAACTTCGGTTTGATTTATGGAATGAGTGCGTTTGGCCTTGCTAAGCAAATCGGGATTTCTCGTGGTGAAGCGCAAGATTACATGAATGTGTATTTCGAACGTTACCCAGGCGTGATGCAATACATGGAAGAAACACGCTTATTGGCGACAGAACAGGGGTATGTTGAAACTCTGTATGGCCGCCGTTTGTACTTACCAGAAATTAATGCACGTAATGCGATTCGTCGTAAAGCGGCAGAACGTGCAGCAATTAATGCTCCAATGCAGGGCACTGCTGCGGATATCATTAAGAAAGCAATGATTCTAGTGGACAACTGGATTGAAGCAGAAGGTATTGGTCGAGTTAATTTGTTAATGCAAGTACACGATGAATTGGTATTTGAAGTAAAAGAAGACGAATTAGAAGCGATCACAAAACAAGTGACGGCATTAATGGAA
The DNA here is from genome assembly GCF_963890165.1 of Aliivibrio sp. SR45-2. NCBI lineage: Bacteria > Pseudomonadati > Pseudomonadota > Gammaproteobacteria > Vibrionales > Vibrionaceae > Aliivibrio > Aliivibrio sp. SR45-2. The sequence continues at coordinate 26,345 of NZ_CAWPRC010000055.1, forward strand.
GAAGCGGTATCGCTGGATGTTCCATTGATTGCTGAAAGTGGTTTTGGAGATAACTGGGATGAAGCCCATTAAGTTCTTTTTATGACTGAATATTTAATCGCCTTTGTTAGTGATTAAATTGTAATTCAGTTACAAATGAATTTAAAACTATGAGCCAGCGCACGCGTTGGCTTTTTTTTATCTCAAATAAAGTGAGCTATGCCAATTGTTAGATGTGTTTTTAATACGAAAACTGAAAAAAAATTACAAAAAAAGGTTTTCAAAACTGTTCGTTTGTTGTACATTTATCTGCGTAGGGTACAGAGGTAAAGATGTTCTATCTTTCAGACCTTTTGTTTCACGTTATTGGATTTGGCTAAATTCAGCCGCCTCAGTCAACCTTTTTGACTGGGGCGTTTTTTCTTTCTAGCCCCTCAAAAATAGTCATATCCGTTTTTCCTTTCGTTTTTCTATCTGTAACTTTCCAACACAATGTAATTTTTATTACATGTGACTCTATTGATAATTCACCAAAATTATTAACTTAATGCATTGTATTTCATCAGCTTAATTAACTTTTTGTCGGTTTTTTATCGTTTTAGATGAAAAAGATGAAGGCATGACATACAAGGTAAGGAAATGAAAAAGTAAGGATTTGTGTCTGAGAAGGGATTGCTGCATGATGCGTGGCAGAAAAAGAATAATAACACCTCTTATCTCTCCCATTTCCCCACCTTAGCCGGTGGGGTTTTTATTTTTACCATTCCAGAATGCGATCAACGTGAATATTTATCAGGAATGGTATGTTGTTTTTTATTATTCAGCGTCAATATTTTCAATGAACTCTTCATCGAATTCAAAAGCAGGTGCAAACCAGGTATCTAATTTTGCGCGTAATAAATCAACACCAATACCTTTCAATGAAGAGAAAGCATCAACCGCCACTTCACCGCCAAATTCTAATGAAGCTTCACGAATTTTTAACACTTGAGTTTGGCGAGCGCCACTTTTCAACTTGTCAGCTTTCGTCAGTAGTACTTGAACTGGAATCGCTTGATCGACAGCCCAATAGATTAATTGTTGGTCAAGGTCTTTCATTGGATGACGGATATCCATCAATACCACTAAGCCTTTTAAGCATTCGCGTTTTTGTAGGTATTCACCTAATGATTTCTGCCATTTCTTTTTCAGTTCAATTGGAACCTGCGCAAAACCGTATCCAGGTAAATCGACAATATGACAGTTCTCATCCACTTTGAATAAGTTAATCAGCTGTGTACGACCAGGCGTTTTTGAGGTTTTCGCTAAGCTTCTTTGGTTTGTTAAGCGATTTAATGCGCTTGATTTACCCGCATTTGAACGGCCAGCGAAGGCAACTTCAATACCTTCATCTTCAGGTAGATGGCGAATATCTGGTGCACTGGTAATAAAGTGTGTCTTTTGATAGTGAATGATTTTGCTCACTGTTAACTCCGTCTCGAGTGAAACCAAGCTGTAGATAATGATCCAAGTAGGATTATTGTAGTCAGCTGATTACTTTTTTGTGAAAATGTGTAAAATAACCGCATTAAGGTTGTCACTGTTAACTTTTTGGTGACAAACTTAGAACAAAAACGGTAAAGGTCGCTCATTATATCATGCTGTAGCCAATTTAGAGCGGTACTGGAAGCTTAATATTCAACACAATGCGAAGAAACCTTGTTAAAAAGGGTAACTCATTGTGAGGGAACGATAATAATAAATGGAATGTCATGAAAAAATTAGCGCTGATATTAACTCTCCTAGCTAGTTGCTCAACATGGGCTCAAGGAGACATCGAAGCTGGGAAGCAAAAATCTGTAACTTGTACGGCTTGTCATGGTCAAGAGGGCAACAGTACTCTGACTCAATACCCGAACTTAGCTGGTCAACATGCAGGTTATCTTGAAAAGCAGATAAATGAATTTAAATTAGGGATGCAAACTCAAGGAAAACAAGGCCGTATCGACCCTGTTATGGGAGCAATGGCGATGGCGGTTAGTGAAGAAGACGCAAAAGACATTGCAGCGTATTACGCCTCTTTACCAATGGCTGATAACACAACGCCTGAAGACTCTATTCCTGCCGGTAAAGCATTATACTTAGCAGGTGATATGGAACGTGGTATTACGGCTTGTGTTGCTTGTCATGGACCGCGTGGTAACGGAACCTCACTATCAGGTTTTCCTAAGATATCAGGACAACATTCTGACTACGTGAAAGCGCAGTTAGAGAAGTTTCGCTCTGCTGATCGTGCAAACGATATGAATGGTATGATGCGTGATATCGCCAAAAAGCTTACTGACGACGACATTGCGACACTTTCGCAATATGTTGGTGGCTTGCATTAATTTCTAATGCAGCAGTAACGAATTTAAAGAAGCAGCTCTTGTAGCTGCTTTTTTTATGAAAAATACATGAAAAACGATTATCTTTGCACCAGTATCGGGTATACTTCCCGCCCTAGAATTTTCAGGGAGTAGAGTGAGTTTATGATGCAATTCTGCCCTTTGTGTCAGCATTCGCAGGCTGATAACTTCCACCAAGATAAGCATCGACGTTATTATCGTTGTCAGCAATGTTATCTTATTTATGTGGATGAGGCAGATCGTTTCGACGCTGAAGCTGAAAAAGCTCACTACGATTGTCATGAAAATAATCTTGACGATGAAGGGTATAAAACCTTCTTATCACGATTTTCTGAGCCCTTGTTGCAACGTGTTGGTAAGACACCTCAACAAGGTCTAGACTTTGGATGTGGCCCTGGACCATTGCTTGCTCATATGATGAGAGAAGCGGGTCACCATATCGAACTCTATGATATTTATTACACACCAGATAAGTCCGTGTTAGATAAGCAGTACGACTTCGTCAGTTGTACGGAAGCTATTGAGCATTTTTATCAACCTCAAAACGAATTGGAATTGTTATTGAGCTTGATAAAACCTGGTGGTTGGTTAGGTATCATGACGAAACTAGCCAGGGACGAAAGCGCGTTTGCCACTTGGCATTACAAGAGTGATTTAACCCATGTCAGCTTTTTCAGCAAAGACACATTTGAGTTTGTAGCAAAGCGCTATCAACTTGATATGGAGTTTGTTGGAGAGGATGTCATTTTACTGAGGAAAACCCAGTAATGAGCCGTACTAAAAAAGCCCGTACTCCGGGAATGGCGAGTGAGCCAGTAGTTGTAACACGTAACCGTACCGATCGTGACGTAGACAGTCGTGAAATTAAGCGTAAAAAGAAACGTAAAGGCCTAAAACCTGGTGCTCGTAACGTTGAAAGCGATTCAGAGAAAGCACGTCGTTTTTCTCAGAATAAAGATCCTCGTATTGGCAGTAAAAAACCAATTCAACTTGTTGTTGAAGAGAAGAAGAAATCAAGCAAGCAAGAGCGTCGTCTAACTAATGAGCAAGAATTGGCTCAATTAGAAAATGATGCGCAATTGATGGTTCTTCTTGATCGTATCGATAATGGTGAAAACCTAGGTATGGGTCTGCAAAAATACGTAGATGAAAAATTAGCACGTATTGAGCACTTAATGGGTCGTTTAGGCTTATTAGAAGACGAAGAGACAGAAGAAGAAATTGCTGAATTCCCTGAGTTCGCGGCGCCTAAAACAAAAAGCGACGATGACCTATTAGCTGAATTTGATAATTTCAACATGGATGATTTTAAATAATTATGACTACAGTAACCCTGTTAGCACTGCTTGGTGGTGCAATTATTCTTGCGTTAGCGGGCTACGCTAGCAGCTTACTGATGAAGTTGAAAAAGCAGAAGGAACTGCAAGAACGACACAGAAAATTGGCGATACAGAAACGTAACGCCAATATTTTTGATAACGTGGTTTTATTATGCCAAGCCAGTCTTCAAGAGCAATGTGACTACTCTGAAATGTCGATTCGTTTGTACTGTATTATGGATTATCTACAAGATGATGATCGTATTGATGTAGAAAAAGAATACCCAGCATTATCTGAGTTGTACCATGTTGTGAAAGACATGCCTCGTGGTGATAAAAGACAAGCGCTCGCTAAGCAAGATCGAATGAAAGACAATTTGATTCGAACTAAAGCAGAAGCCCGCTTACAAGATGCAGTGAAAATCGAGATTCAACAACTGCACGATCGAATAAAACCATTGAATCAAAAAATCGATATTAAAATGATCTGATCGACACTTCTTTTGATTGTTGCCTTGAAGTTATCGGCTTTAGAAGTGAGATGCTTTATTATGCAAGCATCAAGAAGCGTCTATTTAGATATCAAGAGATGGAAGTAAGTCATGTCAAATCAACAAATAGTATGGGACCAAGCGATCATAGAGAAGTATAACTACTCTGGTCCTCGCTACACCTCTTACCCAACCGCTTTAGAGTTTCATGAAGCGTATACTCCTGCTGAATTCGACATGGCGTGTACTCAGTATCCTGAGCGACCACTGTCTCTGTATATCCATATCCCATTTTGTCACAAGCTGTGTTATTTCTGTGGCTGTAATAAAGTCATTACTCGTCATCATCATAAAGCAGACATCTACTTAGACTCATTAGAGTTAGAGATCCGTCAACGAGCGGCGTTATTTACTGATCGTAAAGTAACCCAGTTGCATTTTGGTGGCGGCACACCAACGTTTTTAACGAAAATCCAATTTACTCGCTTAATGAATTTATTACGTGGTGAATTTCATTTTGAAGCGGGTGCTGAGATCAGTATCGAAGTTGATCCACGTGAAATTGAATTGGATATGTTGGATCACTTACGTGATGAAGGGTTCAACCGTTTAAGTATTGGTGTTCAAGACTTTAATAAAGAAGTTCAATTATTGGTTAACCGTGATCAAGATGAAGACTTTATTATCTCTATGGTGCAGCGAGCGAAAGAATTAGGTTTCCGTTCAACTAACCTTGATTTGATTTATGGTTTACCAAAACAGTCCGCAGAATCATTAGCTATCACGATTAAGCGCGTACTTGAAATGGAACCGGGTCGTTTGTCTGTTTTTAACTACGCACACATGCCAACCTTATTTGCTGCGCAGCGTAAAATTAAAGACGCCGATTTACCTGCACCCGCGGAAAAATTGGTGATGCTGCAAGACACCATTGAAACGTTAACTGGTGCCGGTTACCAGTTTATCGGAATGGATCACTTTGCACTGCCTGACGATGAGTTAGCGGTCGCGCAACGTGATGGCATTCTTCACCGTAATTTCCAAGGTTACACCACTCAAGGTGAGTGTGATTTATTGGGTATGGGCGTATCAGCTATCTCTATGATTGGCGACAGTTACGCACAGAATAAGAAAGATTTAAAAGAATATTACGCACAGGTGGATGATAAGCGTCATGCATTGTGGCGTGGTGTTGCACTTGATCAGGATGATTTAATTCGTCGTGAAGTGATTAAACAGCTTATCTGTAATTTCACGCTAGATACTAAAGCGATTGAAGCCGAGTTTAATTTAAGTTTTGCTACGTACTTTGCAGAAGACTTTAAATTGCTGCAAACGTTTGTCGATGATGAGCTTGTGTCTCTGCATGAAGGCCGTATTGATGTTGAATTACGTGGTCGTTTATTGATCCGTAATATCTGTATGTGTTTTGATAAATACCTTCGTGACCGTGCGCGTCAACAGCAGTTTTCTAGAGTTATCTAAGAATAGAGTTGTGTGATTCGTTTTGAAAATTTGAAGCCGTAGGTGTTGATGCACCTGCGGCTTTTTTGTTATTTATTTGCAACCCCCTCTAACTCCCCCTTGTATTGGCTTAGTAAACTTCAATGATTCAGCGATAAAGGGGGAGAACCTTCTTTGTGCTGTAATTACAACGATCACAATACAGTTCCTCCCCTTGAGTTACGGACTATTGAGAGTAGTAATGTAGATATAAGGGGAGGCTAGGAGGGGTTGGTTATATAGCTAGAAACGATACGATGCGCTAACTAGACGTTATTAAGAACAATAATTTAGTATTGGTACTAGCAACCCCCCTCTAACTCCCCCTTATGTTGGCTTAGTAAACTTCAATGATTCAGCGATAAAGGGGGAGAACCTTCTTTGATGCTGTAATTACAACGCTCACAATACAGTTCCTCCCCTTGAGTTACGGACTATTGAGGGTGGTAATGTTGCTATAAGGGGAGGTTAGGAGGGGTTGCTCATTCATAACTAGCGTATCGCAGCGTCTTTACGGCTTCACATTCCTACTGATCGGATTCTGTAACGAAATCAGCGTTTCCGTTGATTGAACTTCCTCAATCGCTTGTAGTTTATCAATTAATACATGCTGTAGTTCTTGAATGCTTTTGCACATCAGTTTCACAAAAATATTGTAAGCACCGGTGGTGTAATAAGCTTCCACGACTTCTTCTAATGCATCGAGTTTCGCGATGGCAGAGTGGTAGTCACGGGCCGCGTATAAATTAATGCCGATAAAGCAGCAGACATCGTAGCCCAGCGTTTTAGGGTTAACGATAACCTCAGTGCCTTCAATGATTTTTGCGGCTTTCATTTTTTCAATACGAACATGGATAGTTGCAGGGCTAACATTAAAACGTTTAGCAAGTTCTGCATAAGGGGTTCGAGCATCATTCATCAAGGCTTGCAGAATATCTCGGTCAAGATCATCGATTTTACTGGTGTTGTTCATGAGACAGCCTTAAGCAGGGTTATTTATATATCAATATTCTTACTAAGCTACCTTAAGGGAGGGCTTTCAGCGAGTACTTTATCTAGTCGTTCTGAAGAATATCTATTACCATAGCCCTCTTACTGTTCTTATTATTAAGTGTGTTGGAGTACCCCGTGCAAATAGCGTTATTGTGTGAAGACCTAAATCGTCAATCTGAACTCGAAGCCATTGCCACTCGTTGGGGATTAATGCACGATGAAGATAATGTCTTTGCGTTGGTACTGACAACACAACAGCTTGAATTACGTAAACGAGATGAACCTAAGCTAGGGGCAATTTTTGTTGATTTGGTCTCTGGTGCCGTAGCGCATCGCCGTAAGTTTGGTGGTGGTAAAGGCCAGTCTATAGCGAAAGCGGTTGGATTGAATAAAGGCGCAACCCCATTGGTTCTGGATGGAACGGCAGGGCTAGGGCGAGATGCGTTTGTTTTGGCTTCTTTAGGATGCAAAGTGCAAATGGTAGAGCGTCATCCAGTGGTGGCTGCCTTGCTTGATGATGGCTTATCGCGAGCGAAACACGATGCCGATATTGGTGGCTGGGTATCGCAACGAATGTCTCTGTTGCATGCATCAAGTCATGATGCGTTAGAGCAATTAATGGCACAAGATGATTTTGTACAGCCCGATGTTGTGTACCTTGATCCTATGTACCCACACCCTGAAAATAAAAAGAAAAGTGCGCTCGTTAAGAAAGAAATGCGAGTGTTCCAATCGTTGGTTGGTGCAGATAATGATGCCGATGCATTGTTAGCACCGGCATTATTGATGGCCACGAAACGTGTTGTTGTGAAGCGTCCTGATTATGCTGAATGGCTAGATAATCAAAAGCCTTCGATGGCGATTGAAACGAAGAAGAATCGTTTCGATGTGTATGTTAACGCCGGAATGAAGTCTTAATCTTTAAATGGCACAACAAGAACGTCAATTGGACAGGTGTTGATCACTTGTCTGGTTGATGATAATAATTTACTCCAGAAATCTTGATGATGACCACAAACCACAAGGTTTACATCTAAGTTTTCAATTGCTTCGCACAACTCACTGCTTAGATCCCCACTACTGACCAATGTTTTATGAATTGGATAATCTGCAAAGGTGACTAAATGCTTCATGGCTTCGTGCGATGCTTCCATTGCTTGGTGTTGTGTTTCAGCCAGATTAATATCAATTAATCCGGTATATAATTCTGCATAGCTAACATCAATGTGAATAAAAGAGACTTTCGCATCAAGAGCCTTGGCTAAACCAACCGCTTTAGTGACCAGTGACTTACTCTCTTCTGTTAAATCGACAGCAACAAGAATATGTTTATAGCTCATAATTTATCTCCTAGGTAATCCAAAGGTTAAATCCCTTTTGAATTCGATATTTAAGATGGATTATCTATAGATTAGCACCAGTCTTTCTCTTTTTTTGTCGTTTAGGTCTCGTTCTGTCTCATGTCTTCTGATTAATTAAAATACAGATTACCTATGGTATAGTAGACTCAGTTTCGAATGAAAATGAGTCATAAAGGAATTCAACTATGTTAGCGAAAACCATGATCGATCATCTTAATGCGCAAATTAACCTAGAATTTTTCTCATCTAACCTATACTTACAAATGAGTGCTTGGTGTGAAGACAAAGGATTTGATGGCGCAGCGTCGTTTTTTCGTGCTCACGCATCGGAAGAAATGGAACATATGCAACGCTTATTCACTTACGTGAGTGAAACTGGTTCAATGCCTATCTTAGGTGCGATTGAAGCACCACAATCTGAATTTTCAGGGTTGGGCGATGTGTTCCGTACGACATTAGAACATGAGAAAATGATCACGCAAGAGATCAATAAATTAGCTCATGTTGCTTTTACTTCTCAAGATTACTCAACGTTTAATTTCCTTCAGTGGTACGTGGCAGAGCAGCATGAAGAAGAGAAATTATTCAAAGGCATTTTAGATAAAATTGACCTAGTAGGTGAAGACGGTAAAGCGTTATTCTTTATCGATAAAGATTTAGCTGTATTAGCAAAATCTGGTTCGTCATCTATTATGGATAGCACTGCTGGGTAAGAAAAAGCACCCCTCAATGTAGTATGTATTTATGACGATTTGTATAAATACAGGTAGATGACCGGTCGTCACTTATCCAGCTCTTATGACAAGTATGTCTGGAGGTTATTATGGTAAGTGGCGATCTTATTTTATTGGCGTTGTTTTCGGTTACAAGTCTGAATGTGATCCGTTATTTCAGTACACTCAAAACTCTTCTCTTTATTATGCGTGAAGCGCATCCTCTGTTGTACCAACAAGTTGATGGCCGTGGTTTTTTTACTACTCATGGCAATATCGGCAAACAAAGCAAATTATTTCATTATTTATGGCAAGAAGAGTATTTAAATCATCACGATACACTTTTTGTATTTAAGTGTGAGAAAGCGCGTTATCTCTTCATGTTATCGAGTGCTTTGCTTTTCGTTACCGTCGCGGTGTTTTTCTTGGTAATTAGTTTGGGCATCTAGAGCTGAAAATAGTAAACTCCCTCCCAATTGAATTTGGGTGAGAGTGTCATGAAAAAAGTAGACGTAGTGGTTATCGGTGCAGGCGCTGCAGGATTAATGTGTGCAGCTGAAGCCGGCAAACGAGGCCGCAGTGTTTTAGTTGTCGATCACGCTAAAAAACCGGGACGTAAAATTTTAATCTCTGGTGGTGGTCGTTGTAATTTTACGAATTACGATGTGTCAGCAACTCACTTTGTTTGTAACAACGCTCACTTTGTGAAATCGGCATTGTCTCAATACACTAACTGGGATTTCATCTCTTTAGTGTCTAAATACGGCATTGAATTTGAAGAGCGCGATCATGGCCAATTATTCTGTGTCGATTCGGCAAAAGAAATTGTCGATATGCTGCTAAAAGAATGTGAATTGGCTAATGTGAATTATCGCTACCGCTGCGAGATTCAAGATGTTAAAAAGAGTGAATCCGGTTTTTCTCTGACGCTTGATACTGATCGTATCGAATGCGAATCTTTGGTGATCGCGACGGGTGGATTATCAATGCCGAAATTAGGTGCAACCCCGTTTGGTTATCAATTGGCTGAGCAGTTTGGTTTATCAATGGTTCCAACGACGGCGGGTCTTGTTCCGTTCACGTTGCATAAAGAAGATAAAGAAGCGTTTTCTGAACTGTCAGGCATTGCGATTCCAGTGGTTGTAGAATCAGAAAGTGGTGATAGCTTTAAAGAAAATCTCTTGTTTACCCACCGTGGTTTATCTGGCCCCTCAATCCTACAAATTTCTTCATATTGGAACGCAGGTCAAAAAGTAATGATAGATTTGTTACCAAATGACGATTTGTCCGAAGAATTAGATACTATGCGTATCGATCATCCCAATCAAAGCGTTAAAAATTCATTAGCTAAATTATTGCCTAAAAGAGTGGTTGAAACCTTATTAAAGAATACTATTTTTAATGATCGTTCTCTTAAGCAAATCAATAACAAAGAACAAGAACAGCTGTGTTCGTTGTTCCATAAATGGCAAATTCTTCCTAATGGCACTGAAGGGTATCGTACCGCAGAAGTCACGCTAGGAGGGGTTGATAGTAATGAATTGTCGTCTAAAACCATGGAATCGAAAAAAGTACCTGGTCTGTATTTTGTCGGGGAAGTGATGGATGTAAGTGGTTGGCTTGGCGGCTATAACTTTCAGTGGGCATGGTCGAGCGGTTATGTTGCAGGGATAAACGTATAGGGTTACCTAATAATCATTAAGTCATTATTGGTTTATTCTAAAAATAGGGGCGCATATGTGCCTCTGTTTTATATGTGACGAGCTAAATATATTAAAATAATAAGGGCTTAATTAACGATGCAAACTCTCTCGTTTAGTGTTCAGAGACTTACACAACTCCATGAGGAGTGTGATTCACTATCTATAGAGCTTGGAACCGCGTGTTTAATTCAAATATTTTCTTCTCAACAACCAGAGATTGTTGATGATTATTATGCTTCTTTACAGCATTTTTTCCCTAACTCGGAAGTGATTGGCCTTAGCGTTATTCATTCCAGTATTGATGCGTCAATTTTTACTGATTCAACCGTAATTAGTATTTCTATTCTCGATTCTTCTCAACTTACTTCTGCTTCCGTGTTTCATTCTCAAGATGAAACTCGCGTTGGTCATCACCTATTAAGACGACTCTCTATTGGACAAACAACAAAAGCGATTATTGCCTTTGGTTGTTATGGTTCAGCGAGTAACTATAAACTTTTCGATGCCTTCTCAGAACACCAAAATCAAATCCCTGTGTCTGGAGGCGTTGCCGCAGATACCGGAAAAGGAACATGGGTATTTTTAAATGGTCGATTTTATTACGATCAAATTGTTGCGGTAGCGATGCATGGAGAACAACTGCAAGCGTGGTCAGAAGCGTTTGTGGAATGGAACCCAATTGGTAAGCGTTTTCGAATTACTTCTTCAGAAGGTAATATTGTAAAAACAATAGATCACCTTCTTGCGTATGATTTTTACTGTAAATATCTTGCTGATAACAAATCGACGGCATTAAGCCAGATCCAAGCATTTCCTTTAATGTTGGAAGAGGACACCGTGCGCCACATCAACGCGGTGGAGGCGATTACAGAAGAAGGGTACCTTCAGTTTGCTTCACCGATCCCAATGGGGGATGAAGTTCGATTATGTTATTACCATCCTTCATTGACTCAAGAGCAAGTGAATCAAGGCGCAATGAGACTGGCAAAGAAACAACCTGAATCTATTTTTATTTATAATTGTGAATCTCGAATTGAAAGCAGTTCGGAATCGACAGAGCTGCAAACTTTCTCAGATATTGGTTCGTGCCAAGGTATTTATGGAATGGGCGAATTTTTCCGTTCTCATAAGCAACTCATCTTGCATCATAGTTTAACCTACTTAGCTCTGAGAGAGTCCGTCTCAGAAACGGTTGATTCTGGATTTGCTCCCTCACCAAGAGAGCATAACTTAACACCTTTGTTTTCATTAATAAAAAATTCGATTCAAGATGTTGATCAAATGACCTCTGAGATGGAAAAGAAAATCCATGACCAATCGATGCGCCTTATCCAAACGTATCGTACTGACCGACGAACTGGTCTCCTTAATCGGATCGTTTTGAAAGAGCGTCTTGAACATATTGCAGAAACCGATCACTTAGTGTCTTTTAAGCTCACCAATTTAAGCCAAGTGAATGAAAAATATGGTTATCAAGTCGGGGATAAATTACTTCAAGACATCAGTAAATACTTAGAAGATCAACTTTCTAGTGCGATTGGGGCGGCAGTCGAGCTTTACAGTATCGGTATTGCTGAATGGGGAGTGGTTTTTCACAGTAATAAGAACAGTGAAGTTTTACGTAAATACATTACGGACTTTATTGAAGGCATTGAGCACGTAAGTTTTGAACCTTATGGCCTTAATGATGTGGATTATCTCAGTGTGACTATTTCTGGTGGTTTAATTAGCCGTCGTGATTTCCCTCAGATTGCAGTCGAAGAACTTATTTTAAAAACCGTAGAAGCCCGTCGCGTAGCGATGCGTCGAAATCGTCACTTATGTAACGCACGTGATTTATTGAAAGAAGAGCGATTACGCCAAAGCCAGTTGGATTGGTTAACGTGTGTGAATCGCGCCATTTCTAAAAAAAGTGTGTTGGTCTATGGTCAGCCAATCTTTAAAGCAAATAGCCACGAGCAAGCCTCTACAGAGTGTTTAATGCGTATTCGTGAAGGTGACCAAGTATTTTCTCCTGGGCAATTTTTGCCAGCGGTAGAGGGCACTCACCTTTATACTCGATTAAGCCGAGAAATGATTTCTTGTACGTTTGATATTATGCAATCGAATCATATGGATTTTTCCATTAATCTTTCGCCTCAAGATTTGATGAGTGACAGAACTCTTGATTTATTAGAGTCCTCTATTATTCGTTTAGATAATCCATTTAGAGTAGGTTTTGAGGTGTTAGAGACGGAGCAAATTCAAGATTACGGTCGTATGATTGAAGTTTGTAATCACTTTAGACGATTAGGGGCACGGATCATCATTGATGACTTTGGGTCTGGTTATTCGAATATTGATGAGGTCATGAAACTAGAGCCTCAAGTGATTAAACTGGATGGCTCTTTGATTAAAAATGTTCATCAAGATAAGCGTCAACGCCTGATCTCTCAGCAAATGGTGCAATTGTGCCATGCGCTTGATGCGAAAGTGGTGGCTGAGTTTGTTCACAATCAAGAAGTCTGCTCGATTGTGGAGCAAATGGGCGTTGATTATTTACAAGGCTACTTTTTGGGTGAGCCTAAAGCATTGAAATAAGGGATGTCGAGGGTCATTCGACGTAAAGGTGACCACTGCGTTCTGCTTGAAAAACGGTTAAAAATCGCTCGTAATACAGATTAAGAGCCTGTGCATTTTCAGGCTCTTTTACCATCTTTAATATTTCCATTCCCGCCTCACAAGTGCACAGATTGCCTTCGCTTTGATTTCGACGTAAATGATAGCTTGAGGTATCGACACTCTCTAAATACAAACAAGGAAGCTCTTGTAACCAAGGGCTTTTGTTGACCATTTTTTTCGCTTCTTGCCAGGTCGCATCAAGTAAAATAAACAACTGCTTTTTAGATGACGTCTTTGCATTGGCATATTCTGTACTGAGTGTGTTTTCTGTACTTGGAAAAAGTAACCATGTCTCAGTATCATCTCGCGCTATTTTTTCTAGTAGCGCGGTTGGCAGCTCTTTACGTTGCCATAAATAAGCCCGAGCGTTCGGTAAGCTGTTTGTTATCAACTTACCGGTGTTGGTTAATTTTTTTTGTTCGTTCTCATGGTACAGCAGCGCAAATTCAATGTGCGAGGTTAAACTTGGCTGGTGAGAGCAAATACAGTTATAGGTAAATCCACAAATTGAACAAGACATTATTTATCCAACGGTTGTACTGGTGAGAATAAGGTTAGCCCTGATTGGATGGGAAAGACTACGCCATTCACCGTTTCTTTCTCTGCGTTGATGGTATTGCCTTTACGGGTAAAGGTTCGTTCTGCAATCATGTATTGTCGTTGGTGACGGCTCATTAATACGTGAACTTGGTTTTCATTAATGGCTTGCCACACGCCAGTTTCAATTAATTGAGGTTCGCCATTTTGATAATCATACGTAGTGACGGCGGAATGATCAGGACGTAAAGTTAGACCAATGGTTAAACCTGAGTTACCTGCCGTACTGGTTCCTTTGTATGTGTTTACCCAGTTTAGCGTGGTATCTTTTGGTGAGATTGAAGCACAACCTTGATAGTTTTTATCATTTATCGTGACGTCTGATGCCCAACCATAAACAGTATCAACCATGGTGTCTTTGCAGATAGCACTGTCCATCACAAGAGAAATGTCATCGGATTGATAGGTGCGTTGCTCGATGGATAATTCTTGATCCGTAATGGCTTGCTGTTGGGCCTTTTTACCCATTTCCGATACGCTAAATATCCCTTTATTTACTTGAACATTCCAAAAAGGTTCATTACCCGATGCGGTTGTTGGTTGAGCGGGTTGTTGGCAGCGTGCGCCTTCACCGGCAACTAATTTGTTGATATGAGAAACGACAAAACGTGCAGGGTAATCATTCGCAAATCCGCCCTTTGGTGGTGCTTCAAAATGACCGATTAATTCACCATACATTGATTGGTAAGGTGTTGATTGAATGTCGGTTCCTGCTTTCCATTGCTCTGAAGTGAGGTTTATCCAATATTGTTGATCACTGCCACAAGGTTGAATACTTTGTGATTCGTGGCCAATGACTACAGTACCACGCAGTATAAAAGTATGAGCCCCTGATGCGGATTGACTGTTATCAAAATCATCTGTGGATGTGTCTATTGCTGATTGCTGGCTACACCCTGATAAAAACAGAAGAGCGGTGAAAGTCAGTAGTGAAAGCTTCATAATAAACTCCAGAAATCGATGATAAGTTGAATAAAAACCAGTATGCCATAGGACACCTAAAATAGATTGGAATTCACCTTTATCAGAGCTATTGATAATAAATTAGCGTAAAATAATAGGGTTATTTTAATAAGTAAAGAGAGCTAAGAAAAATATGAGTTGGAATCTTTCGCCTTCAGACGTATTTAGCGCATCACCCGTTGTTCCTGTTATGGTTATTGAACAACTAGAAGATGCTGTACCAATGGCTCAAGCTTTAGCGGCGGGCGGTATTAATGTATTTGAAGTTACATTGAGAACGGCGGTTGCTCTTGAGGCGATTACGGCGATTCGAAAAGCAATGCCACAAGCCCTTGTTGGTGCAGGTACAGTGATCAGCACTCAACAATATGATCAAGCGGTAGAGGCTGGCGCTAAGTTTATTATCTCTCCTGGATTTACTCCCAGTTTATTAGCTCATGCAAAATCGGCAGATGTTCCTTTGATCCCAGGTGTTGCTACGCCGTCAGAAGTCATTCGTGCCATTGAGTTAGGTTATACGCACCTTAAATTCTTTCCAGCAAGTGCGTTTGGTGGACCATCTGTATTGAAAGCGATGGCGGCTCCATTACCTCAAGTGCAGTTTTGTCCTACTGGTGGGATTAATCCACAGAATGTAAATGACTACACTGCGTTAGAGTGTGTGGCGACGGTCGGTGGCTCTTGGATGCTACCAAAAGACGTCATTGCCGCTAAAGACTGGTCAAAAATAACCACGCTTGCAAAAGAAGCGATTGAGCTAATTAAATAAGCACAATATTCGATTTTCTTTTCACATAAAGGCAATGACTTACTTAAGTGGTTGTCTTTTTTATTATCACGAGGGGGTGATTGAAAAATCGGTTAAGTCTTTTGGCCATGAAGAAAGTGGTAGTGGCTTGCTGTATAAAAACCCTTGTGCGGTATCGCACCCCATTTCTTTTAAAATTAAGGCTTGTTCTTCCGTTTCAATACCCTCTGCTACAATCGACACATTAAACCCTTTCGCAATATTCACAATCGCGTTTGCAATGGAAGTCGATGCATTTTCTGTGTTTAACCCTTTAACAAAAGAACGGTCTATTTTGAGGCAATCAAACGGCAGCGTGTGTAAATAAGAAAGCGATGAATAGCCAGTACCAAAATCATCAATGGCCAAATGAACCCCTAGTGATCTTATTTTTCGCATTAGCTCTATCATGGTGTCATCTTCATTAAGCAAACGAGATTCAATGAGCTCAAGGCTTAGATTTTTTGCTGATAACCCTGATGATTGTAAAATACGAACAAGTCCTTCGTAGCTGTTGGAGTGGTGAAATTGCTCTATTGATACATTAACGTGAATAATAAAGTCAGCAGGCCATTCTCCTGATTTTATTTTTTTTGCCGTATCGGAACAGGCTTGCTGAAGAATGTAACGGCCAATGTTGATAATCATGCCATTATCTTCAGCGAGTGGAATAAACTGATTCGGTGGAATTAACCCATAAAGGGGAGATTGCCAGCGTATTAATGCCTCTGCGCCTTGAACGTTACCGGTTTTAAAATCGATTAATGGTTGATAATACGGAATGAACTCATTATTTTTTATGGCGTAGGCAAGGTCTGTCGTTAATTGTGTTTTTTGAGTAGATGCAATCGCCATGCAAGGTGTAAAAGTGGTGATATACCCAGCCGTTGATTGTGCTTGGGCCAATGCCAAACTGGCACTGCGAAGCCAATGCATCACGTTATTGTCATTGAGTTCATAAACAATCCCAATCGAGATTTGAATGGCTATTTCCCCTGAATTTGATTGAATCGGGGTGTTAAAAATAGAATGCAATTGTTGAGCGTACTTCTTTAGTTCATCGACGCTTTTTACTGAATAGAAAAAGAGCGCGAATTCCGAACCACCAATTCTGGCAAGTTCAATATTGTCTATTTGATAATGTGTTTTTAAACGTTGCGCGATATCGACTAGCAGGAGATCACCGCTTACGTGCCCAATGGCATCATTAATATTTCTAAATTCGTTAATACTAAAAGAGATGAGCCCTGATTCTTTTGATAAATAAGGCGATATCGCTTCGGTTAATCCAGATCGGCTATACAGCGTGGTTAACGTATCGTAGGTCACTTTATCTTGGAGTTCTTGAAAGGAGGATTTTAAATTTCTCGCCATTAATTCGAATGACTCAGTTAATGTTGAGATTTCCTTTGTGCTGCTGTGAGAAGGTACCGGTGTATCCCATTCCCCTTGAGATAAGGCTTTTGCTGAATTTGCGGTATCAATGATTGGCTGAATTAAGCGACGGGCAATATAAGCCGTTAAAGTAAAACACAGTAAGCTGAGTAGTATAATAAATAAAATAGAACGGTCCCGCTGTTCTGGGAGCTTCCCGAGTAAAACGGATTCAGGTATTGATGCCACAATGTAGGCTCCAATATCGGTATTATTTTTAAACGGGGTAATGGTTAAAAAATGGTTTTTACCATTAATTTTTAACGTGATGATTTTCTTTGTGATTGCTTTGCTAAACCCAATATCAGAGATATAACGAATGGTTTCTCGAGTGACGGGATCATTAATGTCTTTTAAGCGATCTATTTTGTGGTTTGCGTATTTTTCATTGTGATTTGAATGAATCCACACATTTCCTTTCTCATCTAAAATTGAAATACTGCCTGATATTTCTTTTGCTTCCTGATTTAAAAAGGTATTAAACGAGCTGAGCATGACATCGGTCGTTAAGACGCCGGCAAGATGATGTCTTTTATCATAAACAGGCGCTAATGCAGATAAAATTGAGTCGTCATCTTCGTCGATATTGGTATAAATATCGCTCCATTGTGCCTTGGGGTTCTCTTTTGATTTTATGTACCATGGGCGTAAGCGAGGATCATACGCTGGAATTGTTTTTAGGAGCGGTGCATTGGTTGATGCGTTAGTGTAAATATTAAGGCCATTATCGGTGGATTGATCTTTTAAGAATAAAGATAAAGTATGAGCACTTTTGTTTCGACGAAAACCAAAGTAATCACCAGTATTGCTGCCAAAGCCAATAATATCGACTTGCTGGAGAACATTAAGTTCTTTTGAAAAATGCTGTTTTAAATAATCTTGTAATTCGAATGCTTTATTTGGTAAATAAAGCTGATAGTGCTCTATGGTATTACGCATCGTTAAATTGGCATTGAATGGATCTTCTAAAAAATGATGTAGGCCGACTTTAATGCTACGAGAAGACGATTGAAGGAGCTTTTTACTCGTTATACTTAACATGTCGTCGTACATTTTTTGTTGTTCATTGAGCATAATAGTCATCGTTATAATAAAGATGACTAAAAAAGGCAGTGTTATTGCGAGCTTTAATGAGATTTTTTGTTTAAACAACATGACGAGAAGGCCTATCAGAGTTCAAAATTTAGAGAGTAAATTTTAGCGGTCTGATGCTATCAGTAATGATGAGAACAAAACTGTCTTAACAATGACTCAAGAGGCTATTTATCAATAAGCACGGTAAGATGAGTGGAATTCTTAAAGTTAAGATGAATGAGTAGGGTAAGTGAGTGTTACGAGGTGAATTTAATAATAAGAGCCAATGGCTCTTATTATTAATGAGGACGTTTTATATGATTAACGCTTTGCTGCCATGTCTCGTAACGCTTGTTTTTCTGCGTCAGATAAGAAAGCCAACTCTAAGCCATTAATTTGAATCTGACGGATCTGCTCTTGAGTCAGGCCGACTTTTGGTGCCGCAACGTTGTATTCATGAGGAAGCTCAATGCCTTCAACCGCAGGATCATCGGTGTTTAAACAGACTTTTACACCATATTCCAAGAAGGTTTTGATTGGGTGAGATTCAAAGGAAGCAACGGTACTTGTTTGAATGTTTGAGGTTAAGCATGACTCGATACCAATGTTGTTTTTGGCTAGAAATTCCAACAGTTTTGGATCTTCAACGGCTTTAACGCCGTGCCCAATACGAATGGCTCCTAATTCATTAATTGCTTGCCACATGCTTTCTGCACCCGCCGCTTCACCAGCATGCACAGTCACACGTAAATCGGCATCACGTACTTGTTTAAAGTGATTTACAAAACGATCACCCGGTTGACCGAGTTCATCGCCTGCTAAATCGATAGCAACTAACTTATTTTTTTGAGAAAGAAGACCATCTAATTCTTGCTGACAGGCTTCTTGTCCAAACGTACGGCTCATGATCCCAATAAGATTTGTCTTGATACCAAAATCACGACAACCGGCCTCAACGCCATCAACAACGGCTTCAACAACACCCGCAATCGATAGGTTATGTTTCATTGCCATGTAGTAAGGGGAGAAACGCAATTCGGCGTAATCAATCTGTGCATTCATGGCATCTTGAACATTTTCATAAGCCACGCGACGACATGCGTCTAAGTCACCCAGAACAGCAACACCCCAGTCCAATTTAGAAAGAAAGGCAACCAAGCTTGGCTCTGCTTCTACAATTTGAACGTGTGGACGTAATGCTTCTAAGTCATAAGCGGGTAATGCAAGACCAAATTTTTGGCCTAAATCTAAAATGGTTTCAATGCGGATATTGCCATCAAGGTGACGATGAAGATCCGTAAGAGGGAGTGTTTTAGTTATCATTATTGGATTATTCCTACAAAGAAGACATGAATGCGTATAAATAGTAAGAATAAGTATAGAGAGTAGTGATGATGATGTCAGCAGCAAAACGGGGGAAAACAGCGCAATTTTACCGATTGCGCTGTTATGTTAACTTATTCTGTTGGCCATTCACTCAGAGGAAGCGGGCGACTGTATAAGAAGCCTTGAGCGTGTTGATAATTTAATTTAACGAGTAATTCGGCTTGCTCTTGAGTTTCAATCCCCTCGGCAACTAAAGTGATATTAAATCCTTTGGTCATATTAATGACCGCAGCAGCGATAGAAGATTCTACATTTTCAGTGGTTAAATCTTTGATAAATGAACGATCGACTTTGAGTACATCAAAAGGAAGTTTATGAATGTACGCCAATGACGAATAGCCAGTACCGAAGTCATCTATCGCAATTTGAATACCCAAATCTCGTATTTTCTGCATTGTGTCTGTGGTGGTTTTATCATGATTGACTAAGCGAGATTCCGTTATCTCTAAGGTTAGGTTTTGTGGTGGAATCGTCGTTTGAGTTAACACCGAATCTAACTCTTCTAAGAAATCGTCCTGCATGAGTTGGCAAACCGATAAATTAACGTGCATATGGAAGTCTTTTGACCATAAGCCTTTTTCTATCTGTGAAACCGTGTCTAAACAGGCTTGGGTCAGGATCTGTTTGCCAATAGGAATAATCATTCCATTATCTTCAGCAAGGGGAATGAAATCTAATGGCGATATCATCCCTCGGGTCGGATGCAACCAGCGTACTAATGCTTCTGCACCAATGGTTTTACCTGTTTTTATATCAATGATCGGTTGATAGAAAGGCACCATTTCGTTGTTCTCAATCGCTAACACGAGCTCTCTTGTCATGATGGCTTTATTTAATGATGCCTCCGCCATTTCAGGTGTGTATAGCGAGATGTTGAAATTATTCTTTTTGGCTTGGCCAAGTGCAATGCTGGCGTTACGTAACCATATTGTCATGGAATCCGAGCTAAGATCTCCTGCCACTAAGCCTATGGAAATACTGACTAACACGCTGTCGTTTGCGCTACAAAATGGTGTGATAAATCGCGCTTGTATCTCAATGGCGTGTTGTTCTAATTGTTTTACATTGTCCAATTGCGAAAAGAAAACAGCGAACTCATCTCCACCCACTCGGCTGATGGCAATGTCTTTTTCTGGAAAACTTAACTGAAGGCGATCAGTAATGCTTTGAAGTAATTTGTCGCCTTCGATAATGCCTAAGCTGTCGTTAATATCTCGGAAGTTATTCACCCCAATGATTAAGAGACCTTGTTTTTTTCCTGCTTGGATCATTTCTTTACTGTGTTCAATTAAGCCTTGGCGACTGAATACTTGGGTTAAAGGGTCGAATATAATTTGTTGACGCATGGCTTCGAACGAAGATTGCAGTTTATTGGTCATATCGTTAAAGGCGTTCATCAGCATGGTGGTTTCATAGATGCTGCCTGTGGCTTCAAGGTTGTTCCAGTGACCACTGGCAATATTGCGGGCTGCTTTTGCTGTGGTAAATATCGGTTTAGTGACTTGAGTAATAAAATAAATACCGATCAAAAGACCTGCAATCGCAAGCAGAAAGCCAAACCCTAAACCTCTGCGTTGCTCTTGTTGTAATTGACCTAATAAATCGCTTTCTGAAATAGAAATAACGATATACCAATGCAGCCCATAATCATCTACGTAAGGTGTTATTTGACTGAAATAGCGTTCTTTATTATTAGTGAAATTAAAGGGTGTCGCGGTGGTCGCATGAATTAAATTGTGATCTTTAATGTATTGGGCGCTTTGATTAATGGCTATATCTGAGCTTTCGGTGGCGTACAAACGAGAGCCAATTTGGCTTTTATCAGTACCTAAAGAAATAACACTTCCTATGCTGGAATGCGCAATGAGTTGCTGTTGCTCATCAATAAGATAAATCGACCCTTTCGTCTGTTTTGTTTCTTTTAATAAAAAACGATTAAAAGAGTCTAATTTGATGTCAGCGGCAAAGACGCCAATAAAATCATCATTATAAAAAACAGGCTGTATTGCTGACATGGTAATGTCTTTACGTTCGTCCGCATTGGCGTAAATTGCCGACCAAGAAGGCCTGAATGTGTTTGCTGCAGGGATATACCAAGGGCGTTCTCTTGGATCGTAGTTTTTAATGACGGATCGTATGTCTTTCGATTCTTTTTTTCCACGGTAAATGATGAGATCGTCCCCTGTCCTCTTGTCTTGCAACATCAAGGATAGGCCGGTGTTTGGCTCGCGTCGGAACCCGATGTATTCTTTTTTCTCCCCACCAAAAGAGAGAACATCCATTTGTTCAAGGTCTTGATATAAGCCTAAGAAGGTACCTTCTAAATAAGACTGAATGTGTGTGATGTTGTTCGGTTGGTACATTTTATAACGTTCAATTTGGTCGACCATGTTCTGAACGGCGAAAAATGGGCTTTCTAAAAACTTGTTGAGGTCATCATGGGTATTTTGGGTGTAAGAGGACAATATCTTTTGGCTGACATCATCAACCATTTTTTCGTAACTACTATTTTGAGTATAAAAAATAACACCGAGTGTTAGTGATAACACGGTAATAAAAGGCAGCATAACTGCTGTTCTTAATGAGAATTGTCTTTTCGGTGTCTGTTCAATCATAGTAACTTCATTATGAGGTACCGCATTTTGCTATGCCGTAGCCGATTAATTTAAATGGTATTAGTAATTAATCGGCCAAAATCGTAAAAGCTGCAATGATTATTCTAATTCTTTCAATTTCCTTGTTAGGGTGTTGCGTCCCCAACCTAATAGTTTTGCTGCCTCTTGCTTGTGACCATGTGTGTGTGTGAGTGCTTTTTCAAGCAATATTCTTTCAACTTGAGGTATCACATAATTTAAGATTTCAGTCTCACCTTGGTTAAGTTGTTCTTCAACCCATAATTGAAGTGAGGATTGCCAATCTGATGTTTCAAGATTGCTTGCTTTTGATTGAATGGTGAATAATTCGGGTGGAAGATCCGAAGGAAGTACTTCTTGGCTGCTGGCCATTACCGTCAGCCATCGACAAGTGTTTTCTAATTGTCTTACGTTACCAGGCCACTCACATTCGCCGAGTTTATGACTGGCTTCTTTACTCAGTGTTTTGCATTCGACACTCAACTCTTTTGCGGCAAGACGTAAAAAATGTTCGGTGAGTTTCGTTATGTCTTCACGGCGCTCACGTAGTGCAGGAATATGCACTCGAATAACATTCAAACGGTGAAATAAATCTTCACGAAAGCCACCATCGGATACTAACTTTTCTAAGTTTTGATGAGTGGCCGCGATGATACGTACATCCACTTGCACGGGTGAGTGCCCACCGACACGATAAAATTGCCCGTCAGCGAGAACACGCAATAATCTGGTTTGAATGTCTAATGGCATATCTCCAATCTCATCAAGAAATAGGGTGCCATTATTGGCTTGTTCAAAACGACCTTTGCGTATTGAATTCGCGCCAGTAAATGCCCCTTTTTCATGGCCAAACAATTCAGACTCAATTAAATCTTTTGGTATGGCAGCCATGTTGAGTGCGATGAATTCGTTATTGGCTCTTGGGCTATGACGGTGTAAAGCATGGGCTACGAGCTCTTTACCCGTGCCGGATTCCCCATTAATTAATACCGAAATTGAAGAGCGAGAAAGTCGACCAATGGCTCTAAATACTTCCTGCATGGCAGGAGCTTCACCAATGATCTCTGGAACATGGTGTTCTTGTTTTGGTTGTTGGTTGTGTTGTTTTTTTTGTTCTTGGCTATGAGCAAGAGCTCGTTCAACTAAGGTTAATGCTTCATCAATATCAAACGGCTTTGGTAAATATTCAAAGGCCCCTTTTTGATAAGCACTTACCGCTGCATCAAGATCTGAGTGTGCCGTCATGATGATGACGGGTAACTCGGGGTAGTTTTCTTGAATGTTGTTGAGAAGGGTTAATCCGTCCATCCCAGGCATACGAATATCTGAGATAATAACGTCTGGCACATTGCGTTCTAGCGCTTGCAGTACGCTCTCTGCATCGCCAAAACTTTCGCATAACATGTTGGCACTTGTTAGTGTCTTTTCTAATACCCAGCGAATAGAGCTATCATCGTCAACAACCCAAATAAATCCTTTGCTCATTGTTTTTCTCCATTGCCATGATATTTCATGGTCTTATTCATTGTTATTTTAGTGGGAGGTAAATCGTAAATATGGTTTTTCCTGGCCAACTGTCGACATCAATCTTGCCATTATGTTGGTCTATTAAGTTTTGAGAAATAGAAAGACCTAAGCCGGTTCCGCCTTCTCGCGCGCTGACCATGGGGTAAAATAACGTGTCTTGGATATGACTTGGTATTCCCGGACCGTTATCAATCACTTCTATTTTTGCGGCAAGACGATGGCGTTGGCCATAAATGTTGGTTTGATAATCGGTGCGCGTTCTTAGGGTAATGAGGCCATCCGGTTGGTTCTTTAATACTTCGGCGGCGTTACTCACGATATTTAGAATCGCCTGTTCAATCTGTTCTGCATCCA
Source organism: Aliivibrio sp. SR45-2 (assembly GCF_963890165.1). Lineage (NCBI taxonomy): Bacteria > Pseudomonadati > Pseudomonadota > Gammaproteobacteria > Vibrionales > Vibrionaceae > Aliivibrio > Aliivibrio sp. SR45-2. The sequence continues at coordinate 50,210 of NZ_CAWPRC010000055.1, forward strand.
TTTCAAAATCAGGCAGGCTTGGATCATAATCTCGTTGTATTTTTACTTGATAGCTTGGGTTTAATTCAATAATTTGACGTACTTTTTCTATGATGGCGTGCAGGTTTTCGGGTTGCTTTAGGCCAAGACGTTGTGGCCCCAAAAGTCGGTCGACTAAATTACGTAAACGATCGGCTTGCTCAATAATTATTTGAGTGTATTCGTGCAGTTCAGGGTTTGGGAGCATACGCTCTAAAAGTTGGGCCGCACCACGTAATCCTCCTAATGGATTTTTGATTTCATGAGCAAGGCTTCGAACTAATACTTTTGCTGCTTGTTGTTGGGCATGTTGATTAATTTCTTGTGATAAACGACGTTGTTGCTCAATCTGACGAATTTCAATTAAGAGATACAGTGACTTTTTAATGGCAATTGGACTGGATGTTACTTCAATGTAGAGAGGGCTGTTTCCTACGATCATACACACATCACTGTCGGTAACACTTTGTCCTGTTTCAAGAGGGATCATTAACGTAGATAGGTCAAATCGAGTGTGTTGAAATAAGTCATCAAAAGTATGTAGAGCCATACGTTGAGCGCTTTGAGAAAAAAGCTGTTCAGCGGCAGGGTTGGCATAATGAATATTACGTTGGTCATCAAGTAATAAAATTGCGGTTACTTGATGGTCGAGTAATTGCGTTGAAAAATCCATAAATAGAACCACATCCTTGTCATCACATTCTAATGCACCATTCTAGTGCATCGTTACCTTTCATGAAAGGCAGTGACAACCCAAATAGCGCGAATTTATACGCTCTTACTCGCTATAGGTACTTATAGCTTGGATGGTCGATGCAAGTGCACCGTTATTATTGGTGATGATGCAATTCTCTTGCCGTTTTTTTGAGCCACGACAGTAATAATGTGAGTGCCTCTTTCTATGTTGGTGAGCTTCCATTCTTTTGATGTTTGAGGCAAGCCATAAGGAGAGCCATCGAGCACTAATTGAAGTTTCTCATCAACAGCAAGCTTACGAGTTAAGTCTGTTAACACCATGATGTGCCCGCGAGAGCTACGGATGGTTTCTTCTTGAGATAAGTTATTAATTGATATGCTTAACTTAGCTAAGGTGGTCTTTTGCTCTGGTCTTTTCTTTTTTGGGACCGAAGAGTTTGAGGCCGTGGGGGCTGGAATGCTTTCCATTTCATTTTCATTCGAAGAAAAAGACAGTTGTGTTGATTTTGTATTACTTGCTGGGGGAGTGTCACTGAAATGTCGGACGCCCGATTTATCTTCCCATGTGTAAACGGTATTTGCGGTAGAAGGTAGGGAGAATAGGCTAAGAAATAAAAGTACGATATAAGTATGAGGCATGGTTCCACCATTGATGATGGTTATTATTTGATTTCAATAAGCTACTTCAAAAGTGAAATCTCGTTTAGTTTATGCATAACAATACAACTCGTTAAATGGCGAGTGTTGTCGTGTGTGTAGGGAGTGTTGCGTGTAAATGGGATTTTGCCAATATAAAAAAGGCTCGCTTGTGAAGCGAGCCTAAAAACATCAGATTGATTTCAATTTGTTACGTCAGAATTAAACTGAGTAATACATTTCAAATTCAAGAGGGTGAACAGCTGTGTTGATAGCGGCAACGTCTTGAGATTTTAGAGTGATGTAAGAATCAATGAAATCACTAGAGAATACGCCACCCGCCGTTAAGAATTCACGATCAGAATCCAGAGCTTGTAGTGCGATATCTAGAGATTCAGCTACTTTTGGAATTTCAGCTGCTTCTTCCGCAGGAAGGTCATACAGATCTTTATCCATTGCTTCGCCTGGGTGGATCTTGTTCTTAATTCCGTCAAGACCAGCCATTAGCATTGCTGAGTAGCTTAAGTATGGGTTTGCCGCAGGGTCACCAAAACGAACTTCGATACGACGTGCTTTCGGGCTTGGTACCACTGGGATACGGATAGACGCTGAACGGTTACGAGCAGAATATGCAAGCATTACCGGAGCTTCAAAACCAGGGACAAGACGCTTGTATGAGTTGGTTGTTGGGTTAGCAAATGCATTGATAGCACGAGCGTGTTTAATGATACCGCCAATAAAGAAGATAGCCATTTCTGATAGGCCGCCGTACTTATCGCCAGCAAATAAGTTTTGTCCATCTTTGTTCAATGACATATGTACGTGCATGCCTGAACCGTTATCACCAACAAGTGGTTTTGGCATGAAAGTCGCTGTTTTACCGTAAGCGTGAGCTACGTTATGAACAACATACTTATAGATTTGAGTTTCATCTGCTTTGTTTGTTAGCGTATTGAAGCGAGTTGCGATCTCATTTTGACCCGCCGTTGCTACTTCGTGGTGGTGCGCCTCAACAACAAGGCCCATTTCTTCCATGATTAAACACATAGCAGAACGGATATCTTGAGATGAATCAACAGGAGCGACTGGGAAGTAACCGCCTTTAACGCCAGGACGGTGACCTTTGTTGCCGCCTTCGTATTCAGTACCTGAGTTCCACGCGGCTTCGATATCATCAATCTTAAAGAAAGAACCTGACATATCAGTGCTAAAGCGAACGTCATCAAATAGGAAGAATTCTGGTTCTGGACCGACTAAAACCGTGTCAGCAAGACCTGTCGAGCGTAAGTAGTCTTCAGAGCGTTTTGCAATTGAGCGAGGGTCACGATCGTAACCTTGCATTGTTGTTGGTTCAAGAATATCACAACGAATATTTAAGGTTGCATCAGCAGTGAATGGGTCAAGTACCGCACTTGCTGCATCTGGCATCATAACCATGTCAGATTCATTAATGCCTTTCCAGCCAGCAACTGAAGAACCATCAAACATTTTGCCGTCTTCGAAGAAGTCTGCATCAACTTGATGAGAAGGAATTGAGATATGTTGCTCTTTACCTTTTGTATCGGTAAAGCGTAAATCAATAAATTTTACTTCGTTTTCTTGAATTAGAGCGAATACGTTTTCTACTGACATGTAGGATAACCTCCGGTGTTATAATATAAATATTGGCCAGTTAGGCTGTTATTAACTATATAGCCAAAACTGTGCCAAAAGTAATAATCCTTTAATATTAGTGAGTTAGGTTTTTTTATCTTCATTTTTACTTGGGTGTTGCACCAAGTTGATCTTTGGTTGCACTTATTTGGTGCAAGTCGAGTATCGAAAAATAAAAAATTAAATCATCACTAATTTACTTCTATCTGCTATTCAGCCGTGAAATGCCATATTTGTCAATATAATCCCTTGTTAAAATAATTAGAAAAAGTAAATTAATGTTTTAACTTGTTGATAATAATTGTTTTTTGTTTTTTGTTGAAAAAAATAAAGTAAGAATGCAAATTGATGGGGTTTCTTGATTTTTGGTTATTTTTTCGTCGTTTTTGTGGGCTTGATTAAATAAATTGAAAAAAAATTGTGTCTTCAATCACATATTTCGTGGGTTTTGCTCTAAAATCTGTTAAATTATTGACCGTTTTTAAACCAAAGTAGCGCCAATGGTGGCTCTACACGTTCTGAGTGAATTTGAATCCATGTCTACTCCACAACTTGATAAACTAAGAAATATCGCAATTATTGCGCACGTTGACCACGGTAAAACAACGTTGGTTGATAAATTGCTCCAGCAATCAGGTACGCTTGAATCTCGTGGTGAAGCTGAAGAGCGCGTCATGGACTCGAACGATATTGAAAAAGAACGTGGTATCACGATCCTTGCTAAGAACACAGCGATTACTTGGAACGATTACAACATCAACATCGTAGATACTCCAGGACACGCCGATTTCGGTGGTGAAGTTGAGCGTATTATGTCTATGGTTGATTCAGTTCTACTTATCGTAGATGCTGTTGACGGTCCAATGCCACAAACGCGTTTCGTAACGCAAAAAGCATTCGCACACGGTCTTAAGCCAATCGTTGTAATCAACAAGGTTGACCGTCCAGGCGCTCGTCCTGAGTGGGTTATGGATCAAGTATTTGATTTATTTGATAACCTAGGCGCAACTGATGAACAACTAGACTTTAAAGTTGTTTACGCTTCTGCACTAAATGGTTGGGCTAACGCTGAATCAGAAGAAGAAACTGAAAACATGGAATCTTTATTCCAAGCGATCGTTGACGGTGTTGATGCACCAGTTGCTGACCGTGACGGTGACTTCCAAATGCAAATTTCTCAACTTGATCACAACGCATACGTTGGTGTTATCGGTGTTGGTCGTATTACACGTGGTAGCGTTAAAGTTAACCAAGCGGTTACAGTTATCGGTGCTGACGGTAAAGAACGTAAAGGCAAAATTGGTCAAGTACTAGGTTACTTAGGTCTTGAGCGTCATGATGTTGAACTTGCAGAAGCGGGTAACATCGTTGCAATCAGTGGTTTAGGCGAGCTTAAAATTTCTGATACAGTTTGTGCGCAAAACAATGTTGAAGCATTGCCGCCACTAACAGTTGATGAACCAACGGTAACAATGACTTTCCAAGTAAACAACTCACCATTCTGTGGTAAAGAAGGTAAATTCGTTACTTCACGTAACATCCTTGAGCGTTTACAAAAAGAACTAGTACACAACGTTGCACTTAAAGTTGAAGAAACTGGTGACCCGGATAAATTTAAAGTATCTGGTCGTGGTGAACTTCACCTAGGTATCTTAATCGAAAACATGCGTCGTGAAGGTTTCGAGCTAGCAGTATCTCGTCCAGAAGTTATCGAACGTATGGTAGATGGTCAACTAATGGAACCGTTTGAAACGGTAACAATCGATGTAGTTGAAGAGAACCAAGGCGCGGTAATGGAAAGTATCGGTACTCGTAAGGGTGAACTAACTGATATGGCTCCAGATGGTAAAGGCCGTGTACGTATGGACTTTATGATGCCTTCTCGTGGTCTTATCGGTTTCCAAACTGAATTCATGACAATGACTTCTGGTTCTGGTCTTATCTACCACGCATTTGATCACTACGGTCCTCACAAAGGCGGCACAATTGGTCAACGTAAAAATGGTGTACTAATTTGTAACCAAGCTGGTAAAGCTGTTACTTACTCACTATTCTTCCTACAAGATCGTGGTCGTTTATTCTTAGGTCACGCTACAGAAGTATACGAAGGTCAAATCATCGGTATTCATAACCGTGCAAACGACCTTACAGTTAACTGTATTCGTGGTAAGCAACTGACTAACGTTCGTTCTTCTGGTACTGATGAAGCACAAACGCTTTCTCCTTTCATCGATTTGACTCTTGAGCAAGCTCTTGAATTCATCGACGTTGATGAGCTAGTAGAAGTAACACCAGTAAGCATTCGTATCCGTAAGAAACTACTTACAGAGAACGATCGTAAACGTGCTGGTCGTACACCTAAGTAATTATTAATTTTTGATTTAGCGTTATAGTTAAATTGTAAATTGAATAAATATTAAATCCCTTTGTAGGCAACTACGAAGGGATTTTTTTTATCTGTTATGATAAATAAAGGCAATTTTAAAGAGTCAGATATTATGGAAGAGAAGTTTAAACATTCGCTAAGGATTAGCTGGTCATATTTTTTATTTTTAAAGCAACGCATTATTCATGATCGATTAACGGTCAGTGCCGGTTATATGGCCTATATTACGTTGTTATCATTGGTTCCTTTAGTCACCGTCTTACTTTCTGTGTTATCTCAGTTTCCTATTTTTTCAGGAGCAGGAGAGACAGTGCAAGAGTTTGTGATTCAGAATTTTGTACCAGCCGCCAGTGATGCGGTTGAAGGAAGTCTGAAAGAATTTATTTCAAATACGGGCAAGATGACCGCCGTTGGGTCTGGGTTCTTATTTGTTGCCTCTGTGATGTTGATATCGGCAATTGACCGTAGCTTGAATTACATTTGGCGAGTGAAGAAAAAGCGTCGTCCAATGTATTCATTTTCATTGTATTGGATGATTTTAACCTTAGGTCCATTACTGGTTGGGGCTAGCTTAGCGGCGACATCGTATGTGACGTCATTAAAAATTATGGATGATGAAATCGTCTCCAGTTTTTATCGAACGTTACTGGGGTGGTTACCTATTATTTTGTCATTCTCAGCATTTTTAGGGTTGTATTTACTGGTTCCAAATAAAAAAATACGAGTAAGACATGCGCTTATTGGTGCGATGTCAGCAGGGTGCTTGTTTGAAGTCAGCAAGGTGGGATTCGCACAATACATCACGCAATTTCCATCTTATGAAGTTATTTATGGCGCTTTAGCGGCGGTACCGATTCTATTTGTGTGGATTTATCTGTGTTGGATCATTGTGTTAATTGGCGCAGAAATTACGGCAAGTCTGGGTGAATCCGATCAGTGGTTGATAGATAAAATAAATACGCATGTATTTGATGCTGAGAATACGGCATTAACAGAATCAAAAGGATTAACAGAAAGTGATAGCACTGATCCAAAGAGTAAGTGAAGCCTCAGTACGTGTTGATGGCGAGATCACAGGTGAAATTAATCAAGGTTTATTAATATTACTTGGTGTTGAAAGAGAAGACGATGAAGCGAAAGCAAAACGCTTAATGGAAAGAGTTCTGACTTATCGTATCTTTGAAGACGACGAAGGGAAAATGAACTTAAATGTGCAACAAGTGAATGGTAGCGTATTGGTTGTTTCTCAGTTTACTTTACCTGCTGATACGAAAAAGGGAACGCGTCCTGGGTTTTCTAAAGGTGCGAACCCTATCGACGCTGAGCGCTTATATGATCACTTCTCTGATTTATGTGAAGAAAAATTAACTACGCAAAGAGGCCGTTTTGCGGCTGATATGAAAGTATCGTTAGTGAATGATGGTCCTGTGACATTTTGGTTGCAGGTCTAAGAGCAGGGACTAGGTTTTAGATTCGTTTGCTTTTAGCTCCTCCCCCTTAATAAGGGGGAGGTTGGGATGGGGTCAAGAACTAACAGCGCATAATCAAGGTAGATTGGTATTCAATTCTACCTGTATCGCAATAACCCCTCCCTAACCCTCCCCTTATTAAGGGGAGGAACAGTATTGTGACCGCTGAAATCACAACGATCATCCCTGAACTCTGCAAGGGAGCTTGCGACCGATCTGAACCCTGCTCTAATTTTTATAAAAGGATTTATATGTTTCGATTGATCACCCCAACCACAGAGGCCGAACTAAAAGCCTACTATCATTTTCGTTGGCAAGTACTGCGTGAACCTTGGCGTCAACCTGAAGGCTCTGAGCGTGATGCGTATGACGACATGAGTCAGCATCGGATGATTGTTGATGGCAGAGGGAAGCCCGTGGCAGTCGGACGTTTATACCTTACTCCTGATAATGATGGCCAAATCCGCTATATGGCGGTTTCTCCACATTGTCGCGGTAAAGGCATTGGTGCATTGATAATGGTCGCCCTAGAGTCTTACGCACGCCAAGAAGGGGCTAAACGTCTGGTATGTAATGCCCGTGAAGAAGCAATTCCGTTTTATGTGCGTAATGGGTTTGCAAATCAAGGGGAACTGAGTGATGAGCGTGGGCCTATTCGTCATCAACAAATGTTAAAACCGCTTGATCCATTGTCAGACGTTATTCGTAGGCCTGATTGGTGCGCTGAATTGCAAGATCGTTGGGATAAAGAAATTCCGATTAGCGATAAAATGGGCATTAAAATTACACAATATACTGGTTATCGCTTTGAAGTTAGCGCGGTACTAAATGCAAACCTTAATCCTCATAATACGATGTTTGCAGGCAGTATTTTTACCATGGGCACGTTAACCGCGTGGGGAATTGTGTGGTTGTTGCTTAAAGAACGAGGTTTGGATACCACCAGTATTATGCTTGTTGATAGTCATATTCGTTATCGTCAACCAATCACAGAAAACCCAAAGGGCATTACGTCGCTCAATTGTTTACAAGGGGATTTTGATCGTTTGAAATCAGGTAAACGAGCGCGTGTAAAAGTAACGGTTGCTTTGTGTAATGGTGATAAGCCTGCGGCTGAGTTTTCAGGGACGTTTATGTTGATAAGGGAGTAAGAGCAGGGCGCTTCGCTTAAGGAGGGACTTCGTCCTTAAGGATTCAGGAAGAGAAAAAAGCAGAGGTGTTTGCTTTTAAGCTCCTCCCCCTTAGTAAGGGGGAGGCTGGGAGGGGGTCAAGAACTAACAGCGTGTAATCAAGGTAGATTGGTATTCAATTCTACCTATATCGCAATAACCCCTCCCTAACCTTCCCTTATTATTGACAATTACTACCAAGTAACATTAATGAAAAAGGGGGAGGAACAGTATTGTGAATGCTGTAATCACAACAATCCCCGTGAACCCTAAGTTTTTGCTTTTACTTCGCCTGCATCGCTGCCCACCACGCCTCATCTGCAACAATCTGTCCTGTGCCATCTAATTGAGGATAAGGAAGTTTCTTACGTTTTGCGACACGAGCAAGTACAGGGTGACCACGCTCAAACAAGACATTATTAATATACTCTGCTGGCAACGCACTCTCTTCACGGTCATACATCCCCGCTAAATCACGCTGACGCTGTGCTTCATATAAAATCAAGGCACTGGCTACTGATACGTTTAATGACTGCACCATGCCAACCATAGGGATGATAATGTCATGGTCGGCCATTGCTAATGCTTTTTTGCTGATGCCCGTTTTTTCACTGCCAAGAATGATGGCCGTTGGTTTGGTGTAATCAATTTCACGAAAATCAACCGCAGTATCAGACAAGTTAGTGGCTAATATTTGCATTCCTTGGCCTTTTAATACCGCAAACGCCTCATCAATATTCTTATGTGTTTCAACTTCAACCCAATTACGTGCACCCGCAGAAGTATGAGCAAGTGTTTTCATTTGCTCTGTTGGCCAAACGGCGTGAACTTTATGTACACCTGTAGCATCAGCAGTACGAATAATGGCAGAGACATTATTAGGTTTATGCACTTCTTCTAAGCAAAGGGTCAGATCAATTTGGCGAGAAGTTAATACAGAAATGATTCGTTGGTAGCGTTCTAAGTTCATGAGTTTAATTCTTGAAATAGGTTAGAGGGACTAGGGACGAGTAAGGGCAGTAAAATTGGAACTAGAAACTATACGCGGTGCTAACTAGAGACTATAAGAGCATTATATTACTAGATTGGAAGACCATTCTTAAATCGGTCAATGCTTTTGATTTTATAGTTTCTAGAGCGAAGCGTTCTAGTTAGCGCAGCGTATAGCTCTTACTAAAAGGACGAAGTCCGTACTTGAACCTCGTCCCTTCATTTTCTGCTTCTAGTTCTTATGTCTACGAACTTTCAATGCGTGCGGCATTACTCGAATACGACGCATTATTTCCGCTAAATGTGTGCGATCTTTCGCCGTTAATTCAATGGTGACTGTATACAATCGGCCATCTTTTTCTTCGGTAGAAATACCACGGATATTCGATCCCGTACTCGCGACAACATTGGTTAAATCAGCCAATGCACCTTGATGGTTTTGCAGATCAATATCTAGAGCGGTTGCAAATTCTTGATCAAATTCGTCCGCCCATTCAACGCCCATGTATTTATCTAATTCTTTTTGATAACCACGAACATTGGCACAGTCTTCCATATGAACGACAAGACCACGACCAGGACTAACATGAGCAATGATGTGATCACCAGGAATAGGGCGACAACAGTTAGCGAAGGTCAACAATATTCCATCAGCACCGCGAATCGGTAATTTTTTACCTGTCGAGGTTTCAATGTTAGACGAGTTTTGCTCGGTTAGTTCGTCGGCATCACCAAGTAATCGGCGAGCAACGACAATACTCATTAATTCGCCTAAACCAATGGCCGCTAATAAATCGTCTTGTGTGGCTAATTTAAGATCCGATAAAACGTGCGTCATGTTTTCTTCAGAAACATCATCTAAAGATAAATTATGACCCAATGCATGATTCAATAGGCGGCGGCCCAAAATAACAGAGTCTTCTTTGCGCATTGTTTTAAGCACTTGGCGGATCTTAGTTCGAGCTTTAGAGGTCACCACATAGTTTAACCAAGCCGCGTTTGGACGCGCACCTGGAGCACTAATTATCTCAACCGTTTGACCACTTTTCAGCGGTTTACTTAATGGATAAGGTTGACGGTTTACACGAGAGCCAACACAGCTGTTACCAACATCTGAGTGAACGGCATAAGCGAAATCGACCGCAGTAGCACCTACTGGAAGTTCAAAAATACGGCCTTTAGGGGTGAAGACGTAAATTTCGTTCGGGAATAAATCCGATTTTACGTTTTCAATAAATTCAAATGAGCTACCTGCACTTTGTTGAAGTTCAAGTAGGCTTTGCATCCAACGCTGAGCGCGAATTTGAGCTGTCGTACTGCTTGAGTTATCACCCTCTTTGTACGACCAATGTGCAGCAACCCCTTTATTTGCCATTTGTTCCATGTCTTCGGTACGAATTTGTACTTCAACAGGGACACCATGCGGACCAACCATTGATGTATGAAGAGATTGGTAGCCGTTGGCTTTAGGGACTGCGATGTAATCTTTAATGCGACCAGGGCGAGGTTTATAAATACTATGAACCTGACCTAATGCGCGATAACAGGTATCAACATCATCAGTGATGACTCGGAAGGCGTAAATATCCATAATCGTGTGGAAGCGCTGTTCTTTATTTTTCATCTTATGATAGATGGCGAACAAGTTCTTCTCACGACCAACCACACGACCTTTAATGCCTGCTTCAGCAATACGGCCTTCAATTTCTGCGTGGATTTTTTGGATCATCTCTTTACGGTTGCCACGAGCTGACTTTACCACTTCTTTTAATACGCGATAGCGATTAGGGTAAAGCGCTTCAAAACCAAGTTCTTCTAATTCGGTTTTGATATTGTGGATACCAAGGCGATGCGCCAAAGGAGAGAATATTTCGAGGGTTTCACGAGCAATACGACGACGTTTGTCAGGGCGTAAAGCACCGAGCGTACGCATGTTGTGAGTACGGTCAGCAAGTTTGATCAAAATAACGCGGATGTCTTGCACCATCGCCATGACCATTTTTCGGAAGTTTTCAGCCTGCGCTTCTTTTTTATCGCGGAACTTAAGTTTGTCCAGCTTAGAAACGCCATCCACTAATTCAGCAACGGTATCGCCAAACTGCTCTGCAAGTTCTTCCTTGCTTACTTCGGTGTCTTCAATGACATCATGAAGTAATGCAGCCATTAGCGTTTTGTGGTCGAGTCGCATTTCTGCAAGGATACGAGCCACAGCTACTGGGTGAATGATATAAGGTTCGCCCGTTGAGCGAGTTTGCCCTTCATGGGCCTCTTTTGCTACCAGATAAGATCGACGAAGAGCCTCAATGTGAGGCTCTGGCAAATAATCTTTGGCAACATCTTTCAGGCTATCGAATAAATCCAAATTTCGCCCCGTCAGGTTTGCTTATTATTAACGCGTATTTATCTACTTAAAGATAAATAATAGCGATTAACGATTGTGTGTGATTGAGCTTACTGCTGCTAGTTCAGCGGCATCTTGCTCTTGTTGCTCTTGACGTTCACGAGCATCAAGTAGATCTTTTGTGATCAGGCCTTCTTCGATTTCACGAAGAGCGATAACAGTTGGTTTATCGTTCTCTTCAGGCACTAGCGCATCTTTACCGCCAGTTTGTAGTTGGCGTGCGCGACGAGATGATACTAAAACAAGGTCGAAACGGTTGCCGATTTTCTCAACTGCGTCTTGAACGGTTACACGTGCCATGAGGACTCCAAAAATGTTAAAAAATATTATATGACGAGAAATTATACAAGTATCAGTGCTAACTTTCTAGATACGAATACTCTTGATAGATAAAATAGTCAAGTAAAGGTCGATTAATCGGCTAAAAGAGCTGACAACATGCCTTTATATTTTGATGTTTGTTTATCTTGTTTTAAGCGCTCTGCACGGATAATAGCTTTAAAATCCATTTGTGCAGTATCAAAATCGTCATTAATAATCACATAATCATATTCATTATAGTGAGAAATTTCTGATTTTGCTTCGCTCATTCGTTTCGCAATGACCGCTTCACTGTCTTGTCCGCGAACATTTAGTCGACGCTCAAGTTCACCATTTGAAGGTGGTAAGATGAAAAGGCTTTTTGCTAAAGGCATTTGTATGCGAATTTGACGAGCACCTTGCCAATCAATATCCAAAAATACATCAATGCCTTTATCTAACGTTTCTTCGATCCAAACGCGAGAAGTTCCGTAATAATTACCAAATACTTCGGCATATTCCAAAAACTCTTCTTTTTCGATCAGATCTTCAAAATGCTCTTTCTGCATAAAATGGTAATGAACACCATCTTGTTCGCCAGGACGCATGCCACGAGTGGTATGAGAGACAGAGACTTTCATTGCATAAGTAGGGTTGCTCTCTATTAATGCAGAGATCAAGCTTGATTTACCAGCGCCACTTGGGGCTGAAACAATATAAAGTGTACCTTTGCTCATTAGCGTTTCCAGCGTAGAAAATTGGGTGGCGAAGAATAGCACGATATTGAATGAAAATGAATCAATGAAATACGTAAATTAACGAATAATTTGAAAGAATTAATGCTACGCTTTAGGATTAGGATCCAATTAGAATAAAAAAAAGAGTAATTTTAAATGCCGTCACATCTACCTAAATCATTCAGTAAACCGTTTTTAAAAATATTTCATATTTTAGAAGCGGTGTTATTAGTTGCCATCACGCTTGCGACTGTCTTTGCGATGGTGAACGAGTTTATGCACGTATTTTCTGAGCGACAGATCCAGTTAACAGACATTCTGTTGATGTTCATTTATCTCGAAGTGTTGGCCATGGTGCAGCAATTTGTGATGAACGGTAAAATCCCCGTTCGTTACCCGATGTATATCGCGATGATGGCGATTGCTCGATACATAACGTTAGGAATGAAAGAGTTGGATGCCACCTTAGTTGTTTGGTTGGCATTAGCGGCGTTCATTTTGGCTGCAGCGACGTTATTGATCCGTGCTGGGCATTATTATTGGCCTTATGAAGCGCATGAACACAATAAGAACCACGATGAATAAAGTGTAATTGAATGCATAAAAAAGCCTCGTTATCAGTCATGCTGAACGAGGCTTTTTTGTTATTGATACACCGTCTTAATTATTCAATATTTTGAATTTGCTCACGCATTTGTTCGATAAGCACTTTAAGTTCAACGCCAGATGCCGTTACATCGGTGCTGATAGATTTAGACGCGAGCGTGTTCGCTTCACGGTTAAATTCTTGCATCATGAAATCAAGTTTACGGCCACATGCGCCGCCTTTCTTCATCACATTTGTTGTTTCTTTTACGTGTGAATCCAAACGATCTAGCTCTTCAGCAACGTCAGATTTTTGAGCAAGAAGAATCAGTTCTTGTTCAACACGGCCAGAATCTAATTCAATTTTCGCATCTTCAAATTTAGTCAGAAGACGAGTACGTTGCCACTCTAAAATTTCAGGCATACGTGCGCGAACTTTTGCCGCTTCTTCTGTGATTGCATCTAAACGCTGAACGATCAGCGCTTTCATGTTTTCGCCTTCGCTTGCGCGTGCTTCAACGAAATCATTCACTGCTAATTCAAATTCAACCAACAGTTCTTTGTTGATTGAATCGAAATCTTGTTCAGGGGCTTCCATGACACCTTGCCATTGAAGTACTTGGAAAGGGTTAATACCGCCTTCGCCTGACTCAGTTTTTACCCACTGTGCTGCTTTAATTACTTGGCGAGCAAGGTCTTCGTTGATCTTTAATTCGCTGCTTGCGGCATTGTTTGCTTCAAAGCGTAAGTGACATTCCACTTTACCGCGAGCAAGGCGCTTACGAAAACGCTCACGTAATACCGGCTCTAAACTGCGAAATTGTTCAGGCATACGGAAGTAAGTTTCTAAATAACGTTGGTTTACTGAGCGGATTTCCCACACAGCAGTTCCCCAATCGCCTTTTACTTCGCGGCGTGCGTAAGCTGTCATACTGTAGATCATGTAAGCGTCCTCAAATCATCAATAGGAAGGATGATGAATAAAATATTGGGCATACTATAGCAGATAAGCGCTTTCGGAAGTAAGTGGCGCTTATCAAAGAAACAGACGCTATGCTTTATTCTTGTACTTGGGTATAATCGCCGACAATTTGTCATAACCAAGGTATCTGCCATGCGTCCTAGCGGAAGAACAGCTCAGCAAGTCCGTCCAATTACGATTACTCGTCACTTTACTGCACACGCAGAAGGGTCTGTATTAGTTGAATTTGGTAATACAAAAGTAATTTGTACTGCAAGTGTTGAAGAAAATGTTCCTCGCTGGTTAAAAGGCAAAGGTAAAGGTTGGGTAACGGCTGAGTACGGCATGCTACCTCGTGCAACACACACACGTAACCGTCGTGAAGCAGCAAGTGGTAAACAAGGCGGCCGTACGATGGAGATCCAACGTCTGATCGCTCGTAGCCTACGTGCCGCGGTTGACCTTGAAGCTCTTGGTGAGCAAATGATCACCGTCGATTGTGATGTTATCCAAGCGGATGGCGGTACACGTACCGCGTCTATTACTGGTGCAAGTGTGGCATTAGCTGACGCAATCAATCATATGATCGCATCAGGCAAGCTGAAAAAGAACCCAATGAAAGGGCACGTTGCTGCTGTTTCTGTTGGTATCTATAAAGGCGAAGCGATTTGTGACCTTGAGTATTTAGAAGACTCTGCCGCAGACACCGACATGAACGTCGTAATGATGGAAGACGGTAAGATGATTGAAGTGCAGGGCACGGCAGAAGAAGCGCCGTTCTCTCATCAGGAATTGTTAGACATGCTGGCTCTGGCGCAACAGGGCATCAATGATATCATTGAGCAGCAGAAAGCGGCGTTGGCCGAATAATCGATTGTGATGGCTCCTGATTCAGGGGCTATTTTTTTATGTATTTTAAGAGCAGGATTCAGATCGGTCGTAAGCTCTCTTGCAGAGTTCAGGGGCGATTGTCTTTATTACAGTGTTCACAATACTGTTCCTCCCCTTGTTCACAAATGTGACTTGGTTTTCAATACCAATAATAAGGGGAGGCTAGGAGGGGTTGTAAATGATGAGATTCGGTTTATCTGAATAACGTAAAAACAGCATAACCAACCCCCTCTAACTCCCCCTTGTATTAACTATGTCGATCTCATGGTAATAGTGATAAAGGGGGAGAACGATTCTTTGCCACTGTGATAAAGACGATCGCCTCTGAATCCTGCAGCGTAGTTACCTGAGACCGACTTTACTGATTTATAAGTTATAATTATTAACCAAAAAAGAGAGAATGAAGATGAAAGCATACCAGCGTGAGTTTATTGAATTTGCCCTTGAGAAAGAAGTATTAAAGTTTGGTGAGTTTACTTTAAAGTCTGGCCGTAAAAGCCCATATTTCTTTAACGCTGGATTGTTCAATACCGGTCGTGATTTAGCGCGTTTAGGTCGTTTTTATGCGGCGGCATTGGTGGATTCAGGTATTGATTACGATGTGTTATTTGGTCCTGCATACAAAGGCATTCCAATTGCAACAACGACAGCGGTAGCATTGGCTGATCACCACGATACAGATAAACCATATTGCTTTAACCGTAAAGAAGCGAAAGATCACGGCGAAGGTGGCAATTTAGTCGGTAGCGCACTTGAAGGTCGCATCATGCTTGTTGATGACGTGATCACGGCAGGCACCGCAATTCGCGAATCAATGGAAATTATCCAAGCGAATGGGGCTGATCTTGCGGGTGTTCTTGTTGCGATTGACCGCCAAGAAAAAGGCAAAGGCGAATTATCTGCGATTCAAGAAGTAGAGCGTGACTTTGGTTGCTCTATCATCTCAATCGTAAGCCTAACAGACCTAATTTCTTTCTTAGAAGAAAAAGGCTGTAATGTTGAGCAATTAGACGCAGTGAAAGCGTATCGTGCAGAGTTTGGTATTTAATACCAAGTACTTAATGCATAGACAAGTTGTTAGTAGCGTCTCTTAAGTAAAGAACGATAAGTGGTTGGCTTCGGCTCTGCCACTTTTTTTGTTTTTGGTTCAGTGGGTACTGGCGTCATATCGACATCTAACCATTGCGACATTTTTTGCCACAGCGTTTGATCTAACTCAGGGTGGTTAATCAAAAAGCTGCTCTTTTCCGAAAACATATCCTGATAGGCTTTGTCTTCAGACATGACCCCAAGTAATGGGTATTTCATGTGTTGTAGCACCTTGTGAACAAACTCTGTCCCTTGCTTATTTTCCTTGCCGCGAGTGATCACAAACGCCAATTCTACCTTCTTATTTTTAAACGTTGGAGACTTGATAAGATCTTTAATAAAGCCCAGCATGGAATGCACATCAATCGGTGAAGGTTGAATTGGAAAGATAATTTTGTCTACCATCGAGATATACTTTTCCATTTCAAACTGACTAAAATTAGACGGAGAATCAATCACCGTGATCTTTGTGTCTGCTTCTAATCGTAGGGCTAAAGAAAAGGGCAGATTGGATGAAGGTAAAAACTTGGTGGTTCTAACCCCTTCGCTTTTATTGCCCCAAAAGTGACTGGTTCCTTGAGGGTCTAGATCGATAATTTCAGTTTTTACGTTTTGATGCGCATAAAAAGACGCCATTGCAATAGCAAAGGTTGATTTACCTGCCCCCCCTTTACGGTTGATGACAAGGACTTTTTTACACTGTGCTCGTTTATATCCAACTAACATACTTAACTCGCTAACTTGGCGGACTTATCATTGCTTATAACTAAGTAACTAATATGCCATGTAAATAATCTGTAATACTTCATTCTATACGTAAAATTTGACGCTGTTACATAAAACGTAACAATTTTACTTTTCATTTTTATCGATTAAAGCGTACTTTTTGTAAAAGTAACGCGTAAACTGAAATAAGTTATATATTGAGGTTAAGCCCATGCAAGAAAACCATAAGATTTTAGTTGTTGATGATGATGCCCGTCTTCGTTCTTTATTAGAGCGTTATTTATCTGAGCAGGGCTTTCAAGTACGCAGCGTAGCAAACAGTGAGCAAATGGATCGTTTGTTGGCTCGTGAAACGTTTCACTTAATGGTATTGGATTTAATGTTACCCGGTGAAGATGGCCTTTCTATTTGCCGTCGTTTACGCAGTAACAATAATCTGCTGCCTATTTTAATGCTAACGGCGAAAGGCGACGAGATCGATCGTATTGTTGGCTTAGAAGTTGGGGCGGATGATTATCTACCAAAACCATTCAACCCACGTGAACTGCTGGCTCGTATTCGTGCGGTATTACGTCGTCAAGTAACAGAAGCCCCTGGTGCACCAAGTGCAGAAGATAAAGTGGTTGAGTTTGGCGACTTCCGTCTAAATTTAGGCACGCGTGAAATGTTCCGCAATGAAGAACCGATGCCACTGACTTCTGGTGAGTTTGCGGTATTAAAATCATTGGTGACGAACATGCGTGAGCCAATGTCGCGTGATAAGTTGATGAACATGGCGCGTGGCCGTGAGTATTCGGCAATGGAACGTTCGATTGATGTTCAGATTTCTCGCCTTCGTCGTATGATTGAAGAAGATCCAAGTCGTCCTCGTTATATTCAAACGGTATGGGGCTTAGGGTATGTATTTGTCCCTGATGGCGCATCTTCGTAATATAAATCATTAAAATAAGTTCTTTCCTGAGATAGTCAGGGGAGAACTTATCTCTATCATCACGCTTTGTTTTATCCCTCTGTGTCTAAATCCTCTATACTTTGCGTCCATTTTATTTACTTCTTCTGAGAATGCCCATGAAAAGCACCTTCGCCAGAACACTTCTATTACTTGCCTCTCTTCTTACGGCAAGCCAAATATTTTCTTATCTTGCTGTATTTAACTATGCGTTATTGCCTAGTTTGCAGCAATTTAATCGTATTTTGGCTTATGAAGTTCGCTTGATGCTGTCAGAAGATGTCGTTTTGAAAAATGGAAACAGTGTTCACTTAGGGCAACCACTACGTCGTCAATTGTTAGAGCAATTAGGCGTGAGTATGCACACCGAAGATGATCCTGAAATGGTCGAATATTATCACGCGAGTCCAATCGAATTTTTAAGTGAAGAGATGACTCAAGAATTAAATTCACCAACAGAGGTGCGTTTGATCTTAGGCGCTGACAGTTATGTTCTATGGATGAAGAGTGATGCAATGCCGCAGTTTTATATGCGTATTCCTTTATCTGAATTGCAAGAAGACGATTTTGTTCCGCTCTTTAGAAACAGTTTATTTATTGCTCTTTTGGTTATTCTTGGAGGGTGGGCATTTATTAAAATTCAGAACCGGCCTTTGATGGCGTTACAAACCGCCGCTAGAAAAGTGGGGAAAGGTGAGATCCCAGAACCACTACCAGAAAGAGGGGCTTCTGAAATCCAAGCCGTTACTCGCGCCTTTAATCAAATGGCAAAAGGGATCCAACAGTTAGAGCAAGACCGAGCATTATTGATGGCGGGTGTCAGTCATGATATTCGTACACCATTGACTCGTATTCGTTTGGCGACAGAAATGATGTCACCCGCAGACAGCTATTTAGCTGAAAGTATGATTAAAGACACCGAAGAGTGTAATGAGATCATCGGTCAATTTATGGATTACCTTAAACCTATCGCGAAGCAAGATTTCATTGATGTGGATATCAATACCATCATTAATGAGGTGATAATTGCGGAAGGTGGGTACGAGCGTGAAATTGAAACGAATCTAGTGGATATACCTAAAGCATTGCATGGTAATGGCATTGCTGTGAAACGAGTTATCACGAATTTGATTGTTAATGCGATTCGTTATGGGGGAGATTGGATTGCGGTATCGACGCGCATTTCGGCAGACCATAAAACAGCGTGGGTAATCATTGAAGATAATGGCCCCGGTATTGACCCCTCTCAGTTGGAGTCGGTTTTTGAACCTTTTACTCGGGGTGATACCGCGCGGGGCAGTGAGGGGACAGGATTAGGTTTAGCTATCGTGAAGCGGATTGTTGCCCAACACCAAGGTGAGGTGAGTCTATCTAACCGAAGTGAAGGCGGTTTGAAGGTTCAGGTAGTGTTTCCGCTGAGGAAATAAAAGAGAAGAGTAGGGACGAGATAAGAGGACGCTTTCGCTCGATGGGCGAGGAAGAGCAAAAGCAGAAGAGCTAGAATTTAGATCGCTTTGCTTGCAGCGTGCACAATACAGTTCCTCCCTTATTCGTTAACGTGACTTGATAGTAATTGTTAATATAAGGGGAGGCTAGGAGGGGTTGTAAATGATGAATTTGAATTTATCAGTAGTGTAAATACAACATAACCAACCCCCTCTAACTCCCCCTTGTATTAACTATGTCGCTTTCATAGCCATAGCGATAAAGGGGGAGAACCATTCTTTGTCGCTGTAATAATAGTGCTCGAGATTGGAAACTAGAAACTATGCGCTAGCGCTAACTAGACCACTTTGCTCCTATAAGAGCAAAAGCGAGTACACCTGAAACCTGTAAGCGCAGCGCCCTGAAACCTAAGATATCACCATCTCAGCCATACGTGCTCTTATAGTTTCTAGTTAGCGCAGCGTATAGTCTCTAGTTCTTTCTTCCCAAACATAAAAAAAACCGCAGACGATAATCATCTGCGGTCTTTTTTGTTTTTACTCGTCCCTTGATCTAAGCGTACTCGCCTCTGTCCTTAGATCTTAGCTTCTTCTTTCTCTTCTTCAAACGTTTCACTGCTTGGAAGTATGATATTCAACAAAATAGCCGTTACCCCACCAGCGGTTACACCCGAAGAGAAAATGTTTTTAATCATCTCTGGCATGAATTGAAGAATCTCAGGTTTTTGTGCCAAGCCAAGCCCCATAGAAAACGACATTGCCATGATTAAAATTGCGCGGCGATCTAAGTCAACACGAGAAATAATACGCACACCGGCAGCGGCAATCGTACCGAACATAACAATCGTTGCGCCGCCAAGAACCGGTTCAGGAATGATTTGAACCATGCTTGCTACGCCTGGGAATAGGCCTAAAATCACCAACATGCCCGCAATGAAATAACCCACATAGCGACTTGCTACGCCAGTTAATAAGATAACGCCGTTGTTTTGGCTGAACGTCGAATTCGGGAAGCTGTTGAACGCGGCAGCGATTGCCGAGTTAATACCATCCGCTAACACGCCACCTTTAATGCGTTTTAAGTAAATTGGCCCTTTCACTGGCTGACCTGATACTTCTGATGTTGCCGTGATATCACCAATCGCTTCTAATGCGGTGATTAAGAAAATCAACACCAGCGGGATAAACAAAGACCAATCAAAACTCAACCCATATTGCATTGGGATAGGCAGAGCTATTAACTCAGCATCATGAGACATTGTGGTGTTTAGCATTCCCATTGCCCATGCGGCAAGTGTACCGACACCCATCGCGATGACGATAGAGGCCATACGAAGATAAGGATTGGTTGAACGGTTTAGAATGACAATAATAAGCAGAACGGTGCCTGCCAGTGCCAGTTTATCTAAGCTACCAAATGACCCATCGCCCATTGCTGCATAACCGCCACCCATAGAAACAAGACCAACTTGGATAAGCGTAAGACCAATTAAGGTAACCACAATGCCAGAGACAAGCGGGGTAATGATCTTTTGAGCAAACTGCAATACACGAGATAAGAAAATCTCAGCGGTTGATGCCACTAGAATGGTACCAAAAATTGCGGCCATCATGGTTGGGACATCTGCGCCACCAGCCTTAAGAGCAAGACCTGAACCAATGATGGGACCTAAAAAGTTAAAGCTTGTGCCCTGAACAGAAAGAAGCCCCGATCCAATTGGACCAAAGGTTCTAATTTGGATAAAAGAAGAAATACCAGAAGCGAACAGAGACATACTAATAATTGTATTTGTTTCTGCAGCAGAGACACCAAGTGTCTGACAGATGATCAGAGAAGGGGTAATGATCGCAACAAACATAGCCAATAAATGCTGAAGTGCAGCAAATAAGGTTTGCGGTAGTGGTGGACGATCATCTAACTGATAAATAAGCTCAGATGGTTTTGTGGTGCTGTTTTGAACGGTCATGGCCGATATTCCTAATGGTGTAACGTGTCTTCATGGTTCGCTGACTGGGAGCATGAAGTGAGAAGGCATCAATCTGTGATTGCTGTTAATCAGAACCTATCTCTATTGGGGTGTTATTGAGGAGTCATGAATAACGTACTCGATCAATTTGGACGGTATTTTACGGATAATTAAGCAGAAAGCAATCGTTTGCTATGAATTTTAAAAGAGGGCCAGTTTGATAGCGAAAGAAGGCGTCAAATGAGAGGCGGTTTTACTCAAAACGCTTACCCGTTCGACAAAGAGTATAAACATCAATGTGCTCAACGCCGGCTTTACGTAACTCGATACAGAGTAAATTAATGGTGGCTCCGGTTGTAACCACATCATCAATAATGGCCACGTGTTTTTCTTTGATGGGTTTGATGATATGGAAAGCCGCAATCAGATTTTTTTGACGTTCAACGCGAGATAACCCTTGCTGAGGTTGAGTGGCTTTAATGCGTTGAAGGGTGTGTATATCACAGCGAACGTTAGTGCTATTTGGTCGTGCGTTAAGTTGTTTTTCTAATGCCCAAGCGAGCATGGCACTTTGATTGTACGATCGCCACCATCGACGTTTCCAATGCAAAGGAACGGGTAACAATAAAGGAGCAGGAGTCGAAATCCTCGGGACGAGCAATGACGTAAGATCATGAGCATACCAGAACTTCTGTCCATATTTTAAACCGTTAACGTATTCTTTTAATGGATCAGTATAATCTCCAATACAGAATAATCGATCCCACAGTGGGGGATCCGTTAAGCATTCACCGCATTGCTCTGCTTCATGCTCTGTTTGTAATCCACAACGTTGGCAACGAGGAACGGATTTGATGAGAGCAAGACAATAAGAACACCAGATTGTCTCCGAAGGTGGCATAGCAAGACGGCAATAATCACAATGATGTGGTCCTAACTTTTGCATTGACCTACGTAGCAACTTAATGAACACTTATTTTCTCTTAATTAATTCTCTTGGATAGGCAGTGTAGATGACAACTTCTCTTTATTGGCAAACGGAAGGCAAAGGTTCCGATCTGGTTCTCATTCACGGGTGGGGAATGAATGGGGCAGTATGGCAACCTATCATCGAGCAATTAAGTGATCATTACTGCGTGCATACGGTGGACTTATCTGGCTATGGGCACAGTGCTGATTTGGGCAGTGCTGATTTTAATACGATGGTCGAGCAAGTTTTAGCGCAAGCCCCGAAGAAAGCAGCATGGCTAGGTTGGTCTTTAGGAGGGCTGATTGCGACTAAAGCGGCGTTAATTGCCCCTGCTCGTGTCACAAAACTCATCACGGTAGCCAGTTCCCCTTGTTTTGCTGCTGAGAAAGGATGGCGCGGAATTAAACCTGCGGTATTAACCCAATTTACCGAACAATTAAAAGACGACTTTACCTTAACGGTTGAGCGTTTTATGGCTTTACAGGCGATGGGAAGCCCCAATGCAAGGCAAGACGTAAAACAAGTGAAGAGCGCTGTTTTTTCTAGGCCGACGCCAAATCAAGCGGCTTTAGCTACAGGTTTAACTATTTTGGCCGATACAGACTTAAGAGAAGTCTTGTCTGAATTATCAATGCCGGTTTGTCGCATGTATGGTCGATTGGATGGGTTGGTTCCTGTTAAGGTCGCTCATGATGTGGATGAATTGCTGCCTAATTCCAAGAAAGTGATTTTTGAACAGGCTTCTCATGCGCCATTTATTTCTCATAGCGATGAATTTATCGCTGAATTAACGTGTTTTTTGAATTGCTAGATTAAGGAAATTCTTTATGATTTTTTCTCCTAACAGTGTCAGCGTGCCGCTTATTGCACCTTCTGTTAACTTGCCGACAGAACAAGTTGCTCGGGAAAATCGTGCGAAGATGCCAGTGGCACCAACAACAAAAATGAGTAAGGCGACATCAGAAAAAGCAATTAAAGGCGATGATAAACAATACAAGCGTGATTCGTGGGAACCCTCCGATCACCCCGGTTATGATGTGACAGAAGAAAAAGAAGCACCTAAACCACACATCGGAACGTTATATGATATTGATGATGATCTAGCAAAGTTGGCTCGGTTGTTGTCTTTGGATACCTATGCGCAAGGCGAAGGTACGGGTTATACAATGCGCTTTAGCCTACCGAAAGAATTATTAGAAAGACTGGCTGAAATGGGAAAAATGGTTCGCCGTCGAAGTGTGATCAGTTTCCATTATGATAAAGCGGTGGTTCCGAATAATCCGTCGGATATATTGGCGGTATTGTAGGGGCTAGGAAGAACAGATCTTAGTGACGAGAAAGAGCGACAGTTGGGTTTTAATCACTTACAAGCTCCCTTACAGGTTTCAGGGAGATTGTTGTGATCTCTGAGCTATATATACCAACCCCTCCCAGCCTTCCCTTATATCAATATTTATAGTCAAGTCGTTATATTGATAAAGGGAAGGAGCGAAAAGCAAGGCCTTCTGAACTCTGCCATATAAGGGGTCAGGAGTGATCATTGTTATTATAGCGTCAAAGATAGTTCTCCCCCTTATGTGATAATTTATTGAGATTGATATAGTTTATAGAAGGGGGGAGTTAGAGGGGGTTGTGATCGCTGAGCTATGTATTACTAACCCCTCCCAGTCTTCCCTTATATCAACATTTATAGCCAAGTCGCTATATCGATAAAGGGAAGGAGCCAAAAGCAAGTGCTTCGAACTCTGCCAGTGCAGCGTCTGAATTCTTGCTTTTGCTTTTATAGGAGCGAAGCGGTCTAGTTAGCGAAACGTATAGTGTCTAGTTTTCTCTACTTCTTCGCCTTTGCAAACGCCGCAGCAAACGCGCCACCCATTGCTGCATTACCACCGTCATTCTTTGAATGAGATTGTCTTGCAGAAGAGGCAGCTCTTGGTGCTTGTGAGCGTTCATTGCGTTGTTGTGGTTTGGCTGATTGACGTTGAGGGCGATTATCTTCCCCCGGTTGGTCATTCAAACGCATTGTTAGTGCAATACGTTTACGCTGTACATCAATCTCCATGACTTTTACTTTTACGATATCACCGGCTTTAACCACTTCACGTGGATCTGAAATAAAGCCATCGCTTAACGCTGAAATATGCACTAAGCCATCTTGGTGAACACCAATATCCACAAAAGCACCGAAGTTTGCGACGTTAGAAACCACCCCTTCTAAAATCATACCAAGCTCTAGATCTGACACCGTATTAACACCGTCGGCAAAGGTGGCGGTTTTAAACTCTGGACGAGGATCTCGACCCGGTTTATCTAGCTCTGAAATGATGTCAGTCACGGTCGGTAAACCGAAATCAGCACTAATGTAATCATTGGCAGCCACAGAGCGTAAAAACTCGCTATTGCCAATGATGGCATCAATCGCTTTCCCATTTCTCTCCGCAATAAGTTTCACGACAGAGTAGGTCTCTGGGTGAACGGCGGAAGCATCCAGTGGGTTTTTACCGTTCATCACTCGTAAGAAGCCGGCACATTGCTCAAAGGCTTTTGGCCCTAAACGTGCGACTTTTTTCAATGTCGTACGATTCTCAAAGCGGCCATTCTCATCACGATAGTCAACAATGTTTTGAGCGATGGTGGTGGACAATCCAGCGACGCGAGTCAGTAAAGCGGCTGAAGCCGTATTCACATCAACGCCGACGGCATTCACACAGTCTTCGATCACCGCGTCCAGTTTTTTGGCAAGTTGGCTTTGACTTACGTCGTGTTGATATTGACCCACACCAATGGCTTTCGGATCGATTTTCACTAATTCGGCGAGAGGATCTTGTAAGCGACGAGCAATAGAAACGGCACCACGAATCGACACATCTAAATCTGGAAATTCTTTTGCGGCCAATTCTGAGGCGGAATACACAGAAGCTCCTGCTTCACTCACAATGATTTTAGTGGCGGATAAGCCTGATTTTTTCAGTAAGTCACCCACAAACGCATCGGTCTCACGTGAGCCTGTACCATTACCAATCGCAATCAAATCGACATTGTGGCGTTTGATTAAGGTTTCAATAATTTGTGCTGATTGTGCCGTTTTATTATGAGGTTGGTTTTGATAAATGGTGTCAGTCGCTAATACTTTGCCTGTTGCATCAACCACGGCTACTTTGGTACCTGTACGTAAACCGGGATCAAGACCAAGGGTTGTTTTAAGGCCAGCAGGTGCCGCCATTAATAAATCTTTTAGGTTGGTTGCAAACACCGTGATTGCTTCGGTTTCTGAACGTTCTTTCAGTGCACCCATCAACTCGGTTTCCATGTGCATTAAAATTTTAATGCGCCACGCCCAGCTAATCACTTGTTTACGCCATGCATCGGCAGGTTGAGAACCTAAGGTAATGCCGTAGTGATTGGCAATAATGATTTCACAGTAAGAACCGCGAACGCCTTCTTCTTGTTTTGGATCCGCATCAATGGCTAACTGTAAGAAGCCCTCGTTGCGACCACGTAGCATTGCAAGTGCACGGTGAGAAGGGACTTTAGTTAATTGCTCATGATGATCAAAGTAGTCTTTAAACTTCTCGCCTGTGTGTTCTTGGCCATCAACCATTTTAGACGACAGTTCTGCGTTGCTAATTAAGTAACCGCGAACTTTCTCAAGGAGATTGGCGTCTTCGGCCATGCGTTCCATTAGGATTGCGCGAGCACCATCTAATACCGCTTTAGTGTCAGCAAAGCCATTATCGACATCAATGTACGATTGAGCGGCATCGTCAGGGGTGGTGTTTGGTTGTGACCACAGTAAATCAGCAAGGGGCTCAATGCCTGCTTCAATCGCAATTTGACCTTTCGTACGACGCTTACGTTTGAAGGGTAAATACAAATCTTCAAGACGAGTTTTACTGTCAGCGCCTAAAATTTCACGTTCTAATTCAGGTGTTAATTTATCTTGTTCTTTAATCGATTTTAGAATGGATTGACGACGATCATCGAGTTCACGTAAGTAGCTTAAACGAGTATCAAGCGTACGAAGTTGCGTATCATCCAAGCCTTCGGTGACTTCTTTACGGTAACGCGCGATAAATGGAATCGTACTGCCTTCATCAATCAATTTAACAGCAGCGGCAACTTGTTGAGGGCGAACATTAAGTTCTTGAGCAATTATATTAATTATCATTATAGATTCTTTTATTTGTTAAAAAATTTTCAAGAGTAAAGTGAGATTTCAGGTTTCAAGGCTCAGGCTTCAGAAAGAGAGAAAAGCGTAAAAGTGCTGCTTTTGTCCTCCGCTTCCTAAATCCTTAAGCGAAGCGTCCTTCAGTCACTTGTTGCGTCCTGCTCTTCAATATCTAATCGAATTTACGGTCCATTCTTTGTCACCCTCTGGCGTTTTTACAATCGTTTCGTCATCCACTTCTTTTTTGATGAGTGCTCGCGCCATTGGAGAGTCGATAGAAATGTAGTCGTGGCGGCCGAAAATTTCATCAGGACCCACAATGCGAAAAGAGAGAGTATCACCGTGTTCATTCTCTATCTCTACATAGGCACCAAAGAAGATTTTACCGTCTTGTTGAGGGGAGTAATCAACCACGTTAACTTGCTCTAGGCGTTTACGTAAATAACGTACACGGCGGTCGATTTCACGAAGGCGTTTTTTATTGTATTGGTAATCGGCATTTTCACTGCGATCACCAAGACTTGCCGCCCAAGTCACTTTTATGGTGACTTCTGGGCGCTCTTCTTTCCAAAGAAAGGTTAATTCATCTTGAAGCTTATTGAAGCCTTCACGGGTAATAAGATTTGTTTTCATTGTCTATCCTGACGCGATTAATCGTAGCGAATGCCTTTTTTAATCGCTGGGTCTTCCATGGTTTTAAAGCGTTTATGTAACCACATCCATTGAGGAATACAGCGAAGAATAAGCATTTCTACCGCTTGGTTCATTCGAGTTGCCGATCCTATTGGATCTTTTTTAGGAAACTCAGCACTGATGTCATTATCGACTTTAAAATGGTAATTGTTGTACGTTCTAAAGCCAGAAACGGTCACGACGGCACATTTACCTGCGTTAATTAAAATATCAGATCCCATGGTTGTACAAGCATCTGGAACCGCAAAGAACGGAACAAAAACGGATTTATTACGGTTGTAGTCATGATCAGGTAAGTAGCAAACACGCTCACCAGTACGTAATAAGCGAAGCATTCCTTTTACGTCTTTACGATCGACAACGCTATTGCCGTTGTTGGTTCGTCCCCAGTATTGGATGAAGTTGTAGGCATCGTTGTTATGAGGTCGGTAGACACCATATCCTGTGTGGTGTAGCGCCATTGCTCGACAAGTTAGCTCAAGGTTTAGGGCATGTACAATAATGATTAACACGCCTCTTTTTTGATCTTTAAGTTCTTGGAAGTGATCTACATTTTCAAAGCTAAAGTGTTTTTTAACGCGCCAATCAGGCCATACCCATGCCATTGCTGTTTCAAATATAGCTAATCCTGAATTCTTGAAATTTTCCATAATAATCGTTTCACGTTCATAGGATTTCATTTCAGGAAAGCTGAGTTCTAAGTTACGACGAGCAATATGAGTGCGTGACTTTGATACCTTCATACCTAAGAAACCTAATCCACGACCAAGATGATAAGTCGCTTTGTAGGGAAGAAGGGTAACTAACGCGAATAACAGTCCAAAGCCAAGCCATACCCCCCAATATTTAGGGTGTAGCAGAGCGCGAGAAAATGTAGGAGCTTGATACTTTGACATCGTGAACCTGTTTTATCTAAATGAATTATTGAATCTGTGCACTGAGTAGCGCCCAATATTCATTGAAATTTTCAGTAGGCTGATATTTAAAATCAGAGCGAACAAAACGACAGAAACTGCCTTCAACTTGACCAATCAACTGCGCGGCTAAAATGGCTTCATCAACAGGAAACGATTTTCCTTCACGCAGCATGCGTTCTCTAAGTATTTGTTTAAATTGCAGTTCTATACGTTCGAATAATTGATTAATTCGCTCACGTAAGCGCTCATTTTCAAACATAAGGGCATGGCCAGTCATGATTCGAGTTAAGCCGGGATTACGTTCAGCAAATGCCAAGAGAAGCTTTAATAATAGCTCAATGCGTTTAAGGGTATCTTTCTCTTCTTCAAGAATTCGATTAATACGAGAAAATAAAGAATCTTCAATAAACTCGATTAAGCCCTCAAACATTTTTGCTTTACTTGGAAAGTGGCGATATAAGGCGGCTTCGGATACGCCCACCTGTTTTGCTAATTTGGCTGTCGTTATGCGAGACGCGCCTTCGTTTGATTCCAGCATTTGAGCTAATGCTTGTAATATTTCATCACGACGATTGGATTTTCTAGTTGTCGTCATTGTTGTTCCTTTGTTTTTCATTATTTTATGAAACGATTATTAATAGGGTATTTTAGGTGTAATTTTTGAATCTCGTTCCTATTTTTTTAGCCTTATTGCGATTTCGAGCATAATCGCCTTACCTAATTCAGATTTGGCCGTTAAAGGGAGGGCTTTATTGCCATCTTTCCAGTATAGGTGAAGTGCATTGTCGTCACTATTAAAGCCTTGGCCTTGAATTGAAACATCATTAGCACAAATCATATCAAGATTTTTACGCTCTAATTTAGCACGAGCGTATTTTTCTACCTCTTGAGTTTCGGCTGCAAATCCAACGGTGAATGGGCGTTGTTCAGTTAAAGCGGCGACAGAAGCGACGATATCTGGATTTTTAATCATGGTGATTGTCATGCCATCTTCATCAGATGTTTTCTTTAGTTTTTGTTCTGCGATGTGGCTTGGTCTGAAATCGGCTACAGCCGCACAAGCAATAAAAATATCGTGAGATTGTGCGTGTTCCATCACCGCAAGGTGCATTTGCTCTGCGCTATCAATCGAAATTCGGTCTACATGTGATGGTACGTTTAAACTTACAGGACCGCTCACTAAGGTAACTTTTGCACCCAACTGAGCCGCTGCGTCAGCAATGGCGTACCCCATTTTTCCAGAGCTGTGATTAGAGATATAACGGACAGGGTCAATCGCTTCACGTGTTGGACCCGCGGTAATTAATACCGAGGTTCCTTCAAGTCGTTTTGGTTCACCAGCAGTCAATAGAAAGAAAGCCTCACAACGATGCACTAAGTCCATCGGCTCAAGCATTCTGCCCATTCCTACATCACCACAGGCTTGTTGACCTGCGGCAGGACCCCAAATGTTCATTCCACGACGAGTGAGTGTCGCAATGTTCTCTTGAGTGGCTAGGTTGGCATACATTTGTTGATTCATGGCAGGAGAGACGGCAATAGGAGAGTCCGTTGCAAGCACCAATGTTGACAGTAAATCATTTCCCATGCCTGCTGCCATGCGCGCAATTAAATCGGCCGTTGCTGGGGCTATCAGTACGATATCAGCCCATTTAGCCAACTCAATGTGACCCATTGAAGCTTCCGCAGCAGGGTCTAGTAAACTGTCAGCAACAGGGTGGCCTGAAACCGCTTGCATAGTAAGAGGGGTAATGAATTCTTTTGCTGCTGTTGTCATTACTACGCGAACGTCTGCACCTCGTTCAATAAGTCGACGAGTCAGTTCTGCACATTTATAAGCGGCAATACCACCACTAATACCAAGAAGGATGCGTTTTCCTGTAAGAGATGCCATGAAATACCTTTAGTGAACCACTGAAAAATAACAGGGCTAACCATATCATAATTTTTTTTCAGAGGGATGCACTTCAATTCGCAATTCTTGCGAGGAAACAAGTAAATGACGAAAAACATAATTGCAATCAAGGTTTGAGATAAGCCGAAGGGATGGTTTGTTGCACAGCAATTCACCACTAAGCCTCGTAGAGTCATTTCATCGACACGTTAACGTTTAAGGAAACACGATGTCATTAATGAATTTACCGGAGGAATCTCGACCGAGAGAGAAACTGCTTGCGCTTGGCCCAAAGTCATTAACCGACGCAGAGTTACTCGCGATTTTTCTGCGTACGGGAATGAAAGGAATGAATGCGATAGAGCTGGCAGATTCGTTACTTAAAGAATTTGGATCACTACGCAAGTTATTAAGTGCAAATCAACGTCAATTTTGCAGTCATAAAGGATTGGGGTCTGCAAAATTTGCACAGTTACAAGCCGTTGTCGAAATGACGGAGCGGTATTTATTAGAGAAGATAGAGAAGGAAGATGCCTTGACCAGTCCTGAGCATACTAAACGCTATTTAACGCGAATATTGCGTGATCGTCATCGAGAAGCATTCTACGTTTTATTCCTTGATAATCAGCATCGAGTACTAAAAGGCGAGGTATTGTTCGAAGGGACGATTGACTCCGCTGCGGTTTATCCAAGAGAAGTTGTAAAAAGATCGATAGATTATAATGCAGCCGCCATCATTTTAGCGCATAATCACCCATCTGGTGTTGCAGAGCCAAGTCAAGCTGACAGAAGAATTACAAAACGTATTTCAGATGCAGTCGAATTGGTCGACATCCGAGTCCTTGATCACTTTGTGATCGGTGATGGAGAAATTGTCTCTTTTGCCGAAAGAGGATGGATTTGAGTGTTTTTTTAAGCGATTGAGTAAAAAAAACACAAAAAACTGCAAAAATGACCCCTTAGGGTCTTGAGCAATGCGCATTCAGTTAGTATAATGCGCGACCTTTGATAGCCTTGATTTGGAATTTCCATTGTGGTTTTTTGCCACCAAGGTGATATCAAGCTGAAACGATTTGGAGAAGACAGAAATGTCCCGAGTATGCCAAGTAACTGGTAAGCGTCCTGCAGTTGGTAACAACCGCTCACACGCAAAAAATGCCACCAAGCGTCGTTTTCTGCCGAACCTACAAACTCATCGTTTCTGGGTAGAAAGCGAAAAACGCTTCGTTAAACTTCGTCTTACCGCTAAAGGTATGCGTATCATTGATAAGAAAGGCATCGATGTCGTTCTTTCTGAAATGCGTGCTCGTGGCGAGAACGTTTAAGAGGATCTAGAAAATGGCTAAAGGCGCACGTGAGAAAATCAAGTTAGTATCAACTGCTAACACTGGTCACTTCTACACAACTGATAAGAACAAGCGTAACATGCCTGGCAAAATGGAGATCAAAAAGTTTGATCCTGTTGTACGTCAGCACGTTCTTTACAAAGAAGCTAAAATCAAGTAATTCGATTACTGATTGCAACTTTGACTATATTGAAAACCCAGCCTTGTTGCTGGGTTTTTTTTTGGATTAAAAACAGAGAGTAATCGATCACGCTTTCCCTTATTGTTGTCTTAACTATCTAAAGTGGCTATGTGTATTTTATAATCTTTAGTTAATGACATTTGTCGTATAGTTTTAGCGCACTTATCTGAAGGGGTCGCTCGTTCTCGGAATGAACCCTAGCGCAGGATCTTAAAAAGGACTAAAAATGAAAAGGCCATCACGTCGTAAATATAATAATATACTGATGATATCTGTAGTGGTCTTTATTGGCGTCCTACAGGCACCTCAGTTGATTAAAACGTATCTTCTTGAGCCAGAGCCTGCCGTTAGTGAAATAACCTCAGGGGTGCAGCCTCTATTCGATAGCAGTGATTCTATTCAAACGATGCACTTCTCTAATTTTGATCTGAAGGCAGAAGAATCAGAACAAGATAACCAGTACATAAATAACTGGTCGAGTGTCGAGGGAACGGTTTTAGATGCAGAGTCAGTGAAAGTCCTTAAAACTAAGTTACCTGCGCCAAGTTCTGTTGAAGTATGGTTTGAAAAAGAAGAAGAGCCACAGCGCATTACGGTTTATCAAGCGCCTAATTTTTGGATGATGCAAAATTGGCAAGGTGAATGGATCGCAGTAAGTGCAGAGAAATCGTATTTATTTAAGCAATAAGGACCCTCATGCCTGAATTACCTGAAGTAGAAACCAGTCGTCTTGGAATTACCCCACACCTTCAAGGCCAAACCATTAAAGCGATTACCGTTAGAACGGAAAAACTTCGATGGCCAATACCACAAGAGCTACAACGTCTTGTTGGACAACGTATTCAATCTGTTCGTCGTCGAGCTAAGTATCTATTTATCGACACCCCAGCAGGCAGTGCAATTATTCACTTAGGCATGTCGGGCAGTTTACGAGTATTAGACACTTCGATTCCCGTTGCAAAGCATGACCATGTTGATCTTGTTTTAGATAATGGAACGATTCTTCGCTATAACGATCCTAGAAAATTCGGTGCGTGGTTGTACTCAGACGTTGGAGTGCAGCATCAAGTACTTGCGAAATTAGGCCCAGAGCCTCTGACGGATGAGTTTAATTGTGAGTATCTAGCGGATAAAGCAAAGAATAAAAAAGTCGTCGTAAAGCAATTTATTATGAACAACGCCATCGTGGTTGGCGTCGGGAATATTTACGCGAGTGAGGCATTGTTTAGCTCGAAGATTAACCCTAAAACACCAACAGGACAATTAACTCATGATCAATTATTTGTATTGGTTAATGAGATAAAAAAAGTACTGACAAAAGCGATAGAACAAGGCGGAACCACGTTAAAAGACTTTAATCAAGTTGATGGGAAACCGGGCTACTTTGCACAAGAGCTGAATGTGTATGGAAGAGCCGGAAAAGAATGTCTTGTTTGTCATTCTCTTATTCAAGAAGAGAAAATAGGACAAAGAAACAGCTTTTGGTGTGATAAATGCCAAGCGTTAAATGAGAATAAATAATTACTAAAATATAAATTAAAATGAGACACGGATGAACTTTCAAAAAAATTATAAGCAACTCAGCCGATTAATTTGGCTATCTGTATTTATAACTGCCGCGATATTGCTTGTCGGTCGATCATTATTTTTATTTAATATTGTCGATAGTGCAGAGCTGGCTAACCGAGGAAAAGATCTTTGGCAGGCGATGTTTATTGGTTCTCGCTTTGATTTAAAAGTCGCGGTTATTGGGTTTGCGCCATTATTGCTTATTGGCTTAATCACCGCCGCTTTTCCAAAATGCTATCGAATATTGATAAAAGTATTCCCTTGGTATTCTGGGGTTATTTTCTTTTTAGTCACTGGGTTTTCAATCGGTAATTATTACTATTATCTTACTTATGGTAACTACATTGATGTGTTTATCTTCGGTTTGGCTGATGATGACACTACAGCGGTATTAGCCAATGCGTGGGCTGATTATCCTATTTTATACTCTTTTATTAGTAGCGTGATTATTGCGTGCTTATGCACTGGCGTTGTACGTTTAGCGATACGTAAAATGCAAGCATACTCGTGGAAGCCAGAGCATAAAGGCATCACTGCGGTGTCGGTTATTATCATGATCCTCACTGTATTTGTGTTCGCTCGAGGAACATTAGGTTCGCATCCATTAAAACGTTATCACGCTCAAGTTTCTGATTATGCAGTTTTAAATGCTGTGACGCCTAATGCACTGGTGGCATTGGAATGGGCGAAAACGGATTATAAAAAACAAAATAAATTTCATTCCGTTAGTAAATCAGAATTAGAAAACCAATTTACTAAAGTGGTTGGCAATTCTGAAGGCCGATTTAAAACAGCAAAGAATGCGTATTTAGAAAAGAATAAACCTCATGTCGTTATCGCTTTAATGGAAGGCATGGGTATGAACGTGCTCGTTGAAGATGATTATCCTGAGAATGATCTTTTAGGGGCGTTACGACCTGCTTTTGAATCTGATTTTGTTTTTACTCGATTTTTAGCAGAAACAACCGCGACCATTAATTCATTAGTGAATATGCTAGGTCAAAGTAACGTACCGACCATTAGTCACTCTTCAGCCCAAAAAGTACACGTTGCGGCAGCGTCAGCCAGACCTTATAAAGAGGCGGGATATAAAACCATCTTTATCACGGCAACAAATGGCATGTGGCGCAATGTGGCGAATTATTTACCGGCTCAAGGGTTTGATCAAATTCTGGATGAAAATGCCATACTAAAAGCATTCCCAGAAGCTGGAGATTTTAAAGGGGAGTGGGGCTTATCTGATGAATATTCTTTTAAATTAGCGGAAAAGGTATTAAAAGAAGCGAAGCAACCCGTGATGATCTACATTCTTACGATTACGAATCACACCCCGTATGAAGTGCCGACGAATTATGATGTGAAACCATTAAAAGTCAGCGACCGTCTGCTTAATAGAATGCGAGCGGGTGAAGAGCAAGCCACCCGATTGTATGAAACGTACCAATATGCGAATAATGCACTGGGTGAGTTTGTTGCCGATATAAAAGCGTCTTCATTAGGCAATTCAACCTTGATCGCCGCAACGGGTGATCACAAGTTGAGAGGGTTTACTATGAAATACCCTAACGATCTTGCAGTGACTAACTCGGTGCCATTTTATCTTTATGTTCCTAGTCAAATACAAGAACAAGTGCCGCATCAATACAACAAAAACCGTGTTGGTTCTCATAAGGATATTTTTCCGACGTTATACGCTTTTAGCTTATCAGACGCGGATTATTACAGTTTAGGTGGCGCTAATTTATTGAGTGCAGATTCAACACCACGATTTGGTTATCACTCGGAAATGACGTATACCGATAAAGGGATTTATTTAAACGCATACCCTGAAAAGCTATACCCTTGGGGATCAGGTCTAGAGGTTGGGCATCAATTTATTGCTAATGATAAGAGGTATATAGGGCCTGAATACCATAAATTACAGACGTTATATATTAATGGGCAAGTAAAAGGCGCAAACTAAAACAAGAATAGACTAAGGCCACCCACTTTATAGAAAAGAGGTGGCCTTATTTATTTGAAGCATTTTCTTAAAGAGCGGTTTATTTAAGACGTATTTTATTTTTTAATGCCTTATGAACCGTACTAGGAACAAAGCTTTCCACACTTCCTCCATGCAGTGCCACTTCTCTTACTATCGTTGACGATAAAAATGCATACTCTTCTGAAGGCGTTAAAAAGACACTTTCCAGTTCTGGCATAAACTTACGATACATATTCGTTAGACCGAATTCATACTCGAAGTCCATTGTCGTTCGTAGGCCACGAACTAATAAGTTCGCTTGTTTTATTTTTGCAAAATCGACCAGTAACCCTGAAAAGCCTTCTACAGAAACATTGGCTAAAGACTGAACCGAGTCTTGAACTAATGCAACTCGTTCTTCAAGAGTAAATAAGGTTTTTTTACTCGGGCTAGCCGCCACCGCGACAATGATTTCATCAAACATAGCCGCGGAACGTTTAATAATATCAAAATGGCCATTTGTGATGGGATCAAACGTACCTGGATAAATTACACGAGTCGTCATGACGGTTTTCTTCCATCAATAATGGTTTGATAAACATCACGGTAAAGCGACGTTGTGTATTTGATATCAAATAACGCTAATTTTTCTTGGCCACCGTTAATTAATTTATTACGTAACGGTTTATCCGTCGCGACTTCATAGATAGCGTTAGCAAGTGCTTGTGCGTCTTTTGCTTTGACTAATAAACCAGAATCGCGATCATCAATAATATCGGGTATTCCACCAGCATCACTACCAATAACTGGAAGTTTAGCGCCCATTGCTTCTAGAATAACAGATCCTAATCCTTCACTATAAGACGGATGGATTAATAAATCCGCAGCAGAAAACCAATCTCCCATACGGTTTTGTCTGCCTAAGAAGGTGACATTATTAAGTCCGCTTTCTTTTGCTATCGTTTCTAGTTTTTCTCGTTCAGGACCATCACCAAGCAAAGCGATATGCACTGTGCTATCCATTTCTTGCAACAGCTTTGCCGCCGCTAATGTGGTTTCATGGCCTTTATGGTGCAACAGATTACCCGCTTGAATAACCAAAAATTGATTAGAGAATTGTCGCCAAATAATATCCACATTGTCTTGTATTACAGAGTAGCTGACAGGTGAGCTAGGGATCTTATAAATGGTTTTCTCTGGGTGATGCTCTTTAATCTTATCGACGATTTCATTGCTTAAACCAACAAGCGCAGTTGCATTGGAATAAGCAAAGGTTGATAACCATTTATTTTTAAGCGGGTTATCAATTCTTCGAGTCACAATGTAAGGCACATTAAAGCGTTTTGATTGAATCAGCGCCCAATAAATAGCTCGGCCTTCATGGACATGAATAACATCACAATCAGCCGTAATTGATTTTTTATGCTGCTTTAAAAAGTGACTTGTTAGTACCAAGCGACAATTTAGCTTTTTGATTTCATCAACAAAAGGGCTTTTAGGGTTAGCAACAACAGTAAGTTGATAACCCTCTTTTAGTTGGCGAGTGATCAACTGTAAGGTTTGGCGTTCACCACCACTAAAGCCTGAGGCTAAATTCACATGACAAATATGCATAGTTGTTACCAAACCTTATTGAAATCTTCGTTTTCAAGCACTTTAGGATCGCGTTGGTATTCAAGTAATTTTGCGTATTTTAAGTAGCTATTAATCGCAGAACTTAACGCAACGGTCATACCATCAACACCGCCTAAAAAACCTCGTTGAAAAATATATTTACGAATAAATGCGTTTAAGCCATGAGTAAAAGGAGAAAAACTATTTGCTCGTTTTCCTTTTTTATACATGATCTTTGCAGCACGGCCACTGAAGTTACGGCCTGGTTTTGCAAACAGCTGACCTAAATTCTCAAAAGAGTAATGAATGATGTCGGCATTAATGCGATCTGGGTTCTTGGCTTGAACTGACGCGTGTTGTTTCACATCAGCAAAGCGTGTTTTTGTACGATCATAAAGGCGAATACAAAAATCTGGGTACCAACCACATTGCTTAACCCAGCGGCTACCAATGTAATTGCGACG
Organism: Aliivibrio sp. SR45-2; assembly: GCF_963890165.1. Lineage (NCBI taxonomy): Bacteria > Pseudomonadati > Pseudomonadota > Gammaproteobacteria > Vibrionales > Vibrionaceae > Aliivibrio > Aliivibrio sp. SR45-2. The sequence continues at coordinate 87,057 of NZ_CAWPRC010000055.1, forward strand.
ACGAAAAGCAAATGCATCATGAAGTGTTGATGTTAAATCTAATGCGTTAATTGCACTTTCCATTTCATCGGTTAAGCGTTCATCAGCATCGAGACTTAATACCCAGTTATTAGTGGCATAATCGAGCCCTACATTCTTTTGTATGCCATCACCAAGGTAGCTCTGAGTGATAACTTTAGCACCAAGTTGTTCAGCAAGCTCAACGGTGTTATCGGTGCTATTTGAATCAACAATAATTATTTCTGAGCACACTTTTTGTAGTGATGTAATGCATTCAACAATATTTTTAGATTCATTTAAGGTAATAACAATGCCAGTGATCATAGGTGCGCCTTGTGTATTGTAGTGTGATTTAATTATTATAAGTGGAGTAAGGTTTTTAATGGAGCTTTTACCATATCAAGACTAATATCTTGCATTACATGCACGCCCTTGACGCGCGTGCTCCATTTTAACTCATTAATGGGTTTATTATGTTGTGTTATTACGTGTTGTTCATACACGCTTACGACATAAGGCAAGCTATTATAAGGCCCCGTTCGTTTAGGGTTACTGTGTCCATATAATCCTATTACGGGCGTATTTTGCGTTGTCGCAATATGAACAGGCCCAGAATCAGGAGCAATGACAACCCGCGCTTTATTTAACACTGCCGTTAATTGTTTTAGTGAGCTTTTACCAATTAAATTAATAATAGGTAATTGAGCTAAAGATTCAATGTTTTCACCAAGTCGTTTTTCACGTTCACTGGGTGAGCCACATAGTACGACTTGGTAGTCATGTTCATTTAACCAATCTGCCAATTGAGCATAACGCTCAGTGACCCAATTACGTTCATCTTTACTTGCGGCAGGGGATATAACCACATACGGTTTTTCTGTCGGAATATGTGAAGCTACAAACGAAAAATCATCGTCCGATAAGGGAATATCCCATGTCGGTTTACTTTTTGGTACACCAAGATATTCAATAAAAGAGTAGAAACTATCTAATACATGAGCAGACGCCGTATCTCTGATTTTTCTATTTGTGAACAGCCATTGGCCTTCTTTCGCGCGTTTGCGATTAAAACCCACTTTATATTTGGCTTTAATGCCCATCGTTAATACGCTAGCACGTAGCGCTAATTGCATATGTATTAAGGCATCAAAATGTTGATTTTTTAATTGAGACCAAATCGTTTTCATACCTTTAAATCCCAATTTTTTATCAAAAGGGATCACGGTAATATTCGGTAAATCATAGATTAATTGGGATTCGACTTTTCCTACTATCCAAGTAATTTTGGTGCTTGGCCATTCTTTTTGAATTGCTTGTACTGCGGCAATGGCATGACAAACATCGCCAATTGCAGATAAACGCAAAATACAAAGGGAGCTAGGGGCAGAAGTGAATAAAGCCATAGAGATGTTAACCCAAGAAGAATGAGGTAGAATTATGCTATTAACAGTCATAAATGTAAAATGACTGAGTGAGAAAGAGACTAGAAACTATACGCCGTACTAACTAGAGACTATAAGAGCAGGATTCAGATCGCTGTACTTGCAGAGTTAAGAGGAGCTGCTTTTAGCTCCTCCCCTTTATCGACATAACCACTTGGCTATAAATGTTGATATAAGGGGAGGCTGGGAGGGGTTGCTAGTGAATGATTAGAAATTATAAGAATACTTAGCTTTTGCTCTTATAGTTTTTAGAAGTGAAGCGGTCTAGTTAGCACAGTGTATAGTCTCTAATTATTTGATATTGGAGTCTTTGTGTGAAAAAAATCCAAACAAAAAAACAAACCATTTGGTATGACGACTCAACTCTTAGTGACTCACCAGAACTATGCTGTGATCCCGAATATTGGCAACAGCAAAATAAAATCATAGGTTCAGCCCAAGGGCGAGGTACCACATGGTTTGTCGCGCTTGATAACATCGATGCGGCATTGCGCCATTATCGTCGTGGAGGCTTGTTTGGCAAAATTATTAAAGATCATTACATTTTTACTGGTTGGGAAAAAACACGCAGTTACCAAGAGTTTCAATTATTGAATACCCTGATAAAGGCGGGGGTTAATGTACCAGCGCCCATCGCGGCTCGTTCAATAAAAAGAACGTTTTGCTATCAAGCGGATTTATTGAGTCAAAAAATACCAAATGCACAAGATCTTGTGGCGATTTTACAAGAAAAACCATTATCAAAAGAAATCTATCAAAAGATTGGTAATGAAATTCGTAAGATGCACGCAGCGCAAGTCAATCATACTGATTTAAATATTCATAACATATTGATTGATGATAAAGATAACGTTTGGATTATTGATTTTGATAAATGCTATCAACAAGATGGAAGCGATTGGAAGCAAGGGAACTGGGATAGGTTGAAACGTTCATTTGTAAAAGAAGTGAATAAAAGAAATATTCATTGGAATGAAAAAGAGTGGCTGCATCTTTAGATGAACATGACGTTTAGCCAGTGAATGAATAGAATTTTAGAAAGTAATTAATGAAACATAAAAAGAGTAAATTCAAATGAAATTTTCTAAACAAATTAAATCGCTAGATCGCCATATTGCACCTTATAGAAAAAAATATTCTATTATAAATAAGCTGTATAACCATATCTCAGAAATTAATGTGATAAACAGCTTTCATTCAAAAGATAAAGATCAGTTAGTAAAAGAAGCAAATATTTCACTTGAGGGGCTTTTAGCTCCAACAAAAGTAGTATCTGATTCAACAGATGTTCCTAAAATTATTTGGATGTTTTGGGATTCTGGATATGAAAATGCACCTGAAGTCATTAAGTTAAGTGTAAAATCATGGCAAGAAATGAATCCTGATTATGAAGTGAAATTACTTTGCGATGACAATCTTGAAGAGCATCTTGGATTTGATTTTTATGCCATGTATCAACTATCAACGATAAGATTATTTCCTGCAACAAAAGCGGATTTGTTAAGATTGCACCTCCTGAGTAAGCATGGTGGTGTGTGGGCGGATACTACAACATTTTGCTTAACCCCTCTTTCTGAATGGCTTACTTCTAGCATGGAATATTGCGGATTGTTTACATTTAAAAATAAATATCACCCGACTCGCCCTATTGAAGCTTGGTTCATTGCATCACCTAAGGGGAATGTGATTATTAATAATGTATTACAGCGCTTTGTGGAATATCTTTTTAAAGAAAGAGATGTTTCCTTATTTATTTCAGGGAAAGTTAAACTCGTAGCAAAAGTTACAGAGAATAAGGATGAATCCCTGGACTACTCCGCTATTTTACGAGCTGAAAAACTAGGGTTTATGCCTTATTTTTCTATTGGTTATTTCTTTTATGAAGTTCTTAGACAGAATTTATCTGATGAACAATTAGAACTGTTTTTACGTACAGATAAAGCGACTGTAATGACAAATAATCATGCCGTTACACATAATGATTTTGATGTTTTTAAAGCATCGGTTGTCTCTAAGCAGACATATACAAAAAACTATATCGAAAGTGAATCATATCAAAAACGTCGTGATTTTTTACTTAACAAATTGAATGCTTAATATTTTCATTACACATTCTGTGTGCTCTTTTATTATTTATGTTGTCTAGTTTATTATTTATGTTCTTATTTTTAAGATCTTTAGCGAGTTTATTATGCTGATGTCACCTACTCTAAAACAAAAACTGCATAGCCATGGTTGGTTTATATTAATCAATAGCCTTGTAGCCATGGCTATTGCCTCTCGTTATTTTGCTTTTTTGCCTGAGATCCCAACCGATCTTTTAGGCCTGAGTTTTCTCCTGTCGGGTACATTTAGTCAAATGGTATTACTAGCCTGTGTTATTGGTTTAGTGGCGCTACCTGCTATTTTTATTAAGAATGCAAAATTGCGGAACGGTACCCAGGCTTTAATTGCCTCATTAGGTATCGCGATACTATTTATTGATACCTTAGTGTTTGCTCAGTATCGATTCCATATTAACGCTGTGGTATTAGAATTAGTATTATCTGGACAGGTAGTTAGTTTTCCATTAGTTACCTGGTTGACTGTGGTTGGTGGTGTGAGAGCACTTATTGCTGCTCAATATGTATTGATTGTATGGTTAGAAAAACCAGCGGTAATCACTCAATACAAACTTGGACGTAAGTTTGCCATTATTACCTTTTTTGCTTTATTAGCTACTCATGGTATTCATATTTGGGCAGCAGCGAATGCATATCAACCGGTGACAACAGTAAAACGTTATTTACCCGTGTTTTATCCTGCAACATCAACCAGTATGATGAAAAAATACGGTTGGGTGGATGAAGAGGCAATTGCACGTCAAAATTCAATGAAAATGAACAAGAAGAGTGATTTAAATTATCCATTAACGCCATTGCAGAAAGAAGCCGTACATAAACCCATTAATATTATGATTTTAGCGGTAGACTCATGGCGTGCCGATACCTTTAATGCTGAAAATACTCCAAACATGTGGGAATATGCAAAAAATGGTGTTGTGTTTGATAATCATATCTCGACAGGGAATGCGACTCGTACGGGTATTTTTGGCTTATTTTATGGTATTCCAGGGACCTATTGGCATGGGTTCTTAGCTAACCAAAGATCTCCGGTGTTAGTTGATCGCTTGCAAGAATTAAATTATGAGATGGGGATATTCACTGCCGCTCAACTTGAGAAGCCTGAATTTAATCAAACGGTATTTAAAAACATTCCTAATCTGCGTATCGAATCGG